>DASCRM010000001.1:0-11543 GCA_034406555.1 Dehalococcoidia bacterium
TTCACGACCGAGCAGATCGTCGAGCTGGGCTGGGCGATCGCTTCGTACATGGCGTACGGCAGGCTCATTCACGCCTTCGGGCTACGTCCCGCCGAGGGGAGCTAGGCCGCCGGGACGATAGCCAACACATCGCGCGGGATGAAAGAGAGCACCGCCGGCGTCGAGCGCAGGCAAGACGTTCGAGTTCACCTCGACGGGCGAGGCCACGCTCAAGGGCTTCGACGAGCCGGTGATGCTGTACGAGGTGCGTGCGGTCTAGCCGGCCCAGCCACGACGACGCTGTCGGATTTCTACTACAGCAGATGACTGTCGGCGGTATTGGTCGGAGGGCCAAGCTCGAAGCACTGCGCTCAGGCCCGGATAGTTGGAAGGCAGGCACTCTACCAACTGAGCTACCCTCGCGCCGATCTAGACACGAATTACAGCATCCCGCCGATGATCGCATGAAGCACAGCGCTTGTGCAGCACCGAAGGCCTGTTCGAATCCGGTCGGTCTGACGTAATGAGGTACCGTGCTCCGCAGAATGAGCGCGCTCTCCCGTGACCAACGTCAATGGCTAGTCGCTGGGTGCATCTCGCTCGGTCTGTTCGCCGCTGCGCTCGATGCGACGGTCAACGTCGCGCTTCCCACCATCGCCGACGCGTTCGACACCGATATCTCATCGCTGCAATGGGTGATCATCGCGTTCGTCACCACAAACACAGCCCTGGGCGTGAGCATGGGCAGCGCCGGCGACCGCTTCGGTCTCGTGCGCTTCTTTCGCCTTGGTCTGGTGACCTACGTCATGGCAATGCTGCTACTCGGTCTCGCGCCGAATCTCCCCTTCCTCGTGGGCGCACGGGTGCTGCAAGGCTTCGCGGGCGCTGCGGTGCTCTCGGTCGGGCCGGCGCTGATCGCGCTCTCTTTTGCAGCCGGCGAGCGAGGTCGCGCGCTGGGTCTGATGGGCGGCACGCAGGCGATCGGCAGTGTTGCCGCCGGGTTTGCGGGCGGGGTGCTGATCGAAGCGTTCGGTTGGCCAATCATCTTCCTGGGACGCATCCCGATACTGCTGGTCGCCCTTCTGCTCGCGCTCGTCGTGCTGCGCGACGAGCAGCCACAGCGGCCGGAGCCCGATGCCAGAGCGCCACGCTTCGATCTGGCCGGGGCGATCGCGCTCGCCGTCGCCGTCGCCTCACTGCTCGTTGGCCTGAATCTGCTGCGCGCGACCAGCGTCGGTGCGCTACCTGGGCTGCTGCTGATCCTGAGCGCGGTCGTCGCGACCTCGATCTTCGTTCGTGTCGAGCTTCGCGCCCCCTGGCCGGTCTTTGATCTCTCGCTGCTCCGCCACCGACCGTTCGCGGCAGCGTTCCTCACTCTGCTGTTCAACTCACTCGGTGCCTTCACCATCTGGTTTGTCTTTCCGTTTTTCGTGGCCGATGTGCTCGACCGCGGGCCGGCGACACTCGGACTGCTGTTGGGGGTGCTGGGGCTGTGCAGCGCCGGGTCCGCACCTGTCGGCGGCTGGCTGGCCGATCGACTGCCGGCGCAACGCCTCGTCACCGCAGCAAGCGCTACCGTGGCGGTCGCCCTCTTTTGGATCAGCACGCTCGATGCCGAGTCGACAGTGGTGGGAGCAGCGCTTCCGCTTGCACTCGCCGGAATCGGACAGGGGGCTCTGCGCGCCGCTGCGCGGACGCTGGTCTTCAATAGCGTCTTCCCGGAGCGGTTCGGGACGGCCTCGGGGGCGCTGAACCTCGGGGGGAGCATGGGGCTCGTGCTGTCCGTCGCGGCGTTCACCGCATTCTTCGCGATCCGGCTCGATAGCCACACCGCGCAGCTGGTGGAACAGGGCCTCAGCGAAGCCATCGCTGCCGGACCAGCACACGTCGAGGCGTTCCGGGAGACGTTCCGCTTGAGCATGCTCGTTGTACTGCTCGGCGTCGCGGCATCGTCGCTCGCATGGCGGCCAACGTCGGCTAGTGCGTCTTCGCCGGGGACCGGAAGTCCGGCTCCGCGATCTGCTGACTGAGTTGCGCTCGGCTCAAGTTTCCGCGGCATGCTCTGAACTCGATGAGCTTACGCGGACTCGGGATCGCGTAGCAGGCGTTCGTCTGCCCGCCCTACGCGAACTGAATGATGCTCCGACCGGAGATGCGGCCGTTCGCCAGATCGTCCACGGCTTCGTTGATCTCCTCGAGCGCGTAACGCTTCGTGACGAGGGCGTCGAGGTCGAGTTTTCCCTCGCGGTACCAGCGGATGAAGGTCGGGAAGTCGCGGTCCGGGCGGCAGAGGCTGCCACGGGTGCCGGTGTACGTGCGCTGTGTGATGCGCAGCTCCTCGACATCGATTCGCCCCAACTCCTGCACCGCGCCCACGAGGCAGGCGGTGCCGCCCTTCTCCAGGCCAACGACGCCCGGCCGTGCCGCGTAGAGGATCTGCTCCTGCGTGACCGGAGCGCCGATCGCGTCGATGGCGAAGTCGACGCCGCCGTCAGTGAGCGCACGAATCGCCTCGACTGCATCGCCCTCGGAAGCGTCCACTGCGTGCGTTGCGCCGAATTGCCGCGCGAAGCCGAGTTTGTCCTCGACCAGGTCGACGGCAATGATCGGGTACGCGCCGACGATCGCGGCCGCCGCGATGGCGCACAGACCGACACCGCCGGCGCCGAACACGGCCACTGAGTCGCCCACGCGTACGTCGAGCATGTTGGTGATGGCGCTAGAGCCGGTCAGCACGGCGCAACCGATGATCGAGGTCACGTCAGTCGGTAGGTCGGGATCGAGCGCGACGACGAGCCGCTCCGAAAGCAGGCTGTACTCCGTCCACGTCGCGGGGCCGACGACGACCGGCTCGCCCCGCCATTCCGCCGTGGCGCGGGTGGTCACCGGCGCCCCCTCGCCGCGCGCGCGGTCGACCCACGTGGTCATCACATGGTCTCCCTCGCGCACATGCGTCACGCTCTCGCCCGTCGCGACTACGACGCCGGTCGCCTCGTGGCCCAGCAGCGCAGGGTGGGATGGGACGGTCTCATCCGGGGCGGGCGCGCGATGAATCTGATGGAGCTGCGAGTGGCAGATGCCGCTCGCGAACAGCTTCACGAGCACCTGGCCGGGGCCGGGATCAGGGAACAGCACCTCATCGACGAGCAGCGGGGCGTTTGGCTCGACGAGTATCGCGGCTTGGGAAAGAGTAGGCATCGCGCCTCCGATCGTGGCTGAGGCTATCGCTCCAGATTGCGCGCCAGCATGCGACACGCACCGGCGCGTGTCCAGAAACAGCGCCCTCGCGACCCCCACGATCGGAGCTCGGCGTGGGACCTTCGGGACCTTCGCCCCTCTTGCTCCGGAGCAACGCCCCTTGTTGAGAAAGGCAAACCCATAGTGTAATTCCCTCGCTGGGGGCCGCCGCCCATGAGCACAGGCACGATGACGGTGCGCGTGACGTTGCCCCCCGCGGCCGCAAAGGCGGCAGGCAACCCTGCGAACGAAGCAATCGACGTCCAGCTGGGCGCAGGTGCGACCGCCGGCGATCTGCTACGCGAACTCTCAGACCGTCTCGGCCCCCCCTTTGCCCCATCGCTGCACGGCAGCGGCGTGGATGCGGGCCTCCGCATGTTCGTCAACGGTCTGCTCGCGCTGGATGACAGCGATCCACTCACGACCGAGGGCCACGAGGCGCCGGAGGTGATCGTGGTGCTGGTCCAACCGATGCAGGGCGCCGCCACGATCCGATCGGTCAACCCTTCGCCCCAGCGGCAGGGGAATTTGGAGGAGCGATGACGAGCTTGAACGGGAACGCGACACAGGCAGAAGTTCAGGGATCGGGACGCACCGAATCTGACGATGCCTGGATCCCGAGCACCTGTAGCATCTGCTACAACCAGTGCGGCATCCGCTGCCACGTCGTCGACGGCACCCTGATCAAGATCGAAGGCAATCCGGACAGTCCTCTCGGGCGTGGCCGGCTCTGCGCTCGTGGACTCTCGGGCATACAGCTGCTCTATGACCCCAACCGGGTGAACTACCCACTGCGCCGTACGAACCCCGAGAAGGGGATCGGCGTCGACCCCGGCTGGGAGCGCATCAGCTGGGACGAAGCGCTGGAGACGATCACGGACAAGCTGACAGAGGTGCGGGCGAAGGATCCGCAGAAGCTGCACGTCACCGGGACTGTCACCTCGCTAGCGCCGCTGGGTGCACTGACCGGCATCTTTGCCCCGGCATTCGGCACCGCCAACACGTTCATCTCTGATGGACACCAGTGCGGGAACGCGGAGCACATCCTCGCCCGCACGCTCCACGCCTCGGTCACCACGAACCCTGATGCGCGTTACTGCGACTACCTGCTGCTGTTCGGCTGCCAGGTGGGCATGGGCACCTACTACGCACTGACGACGATGGCACAAGACATCGCAGACGCTCGCGCGAGGGGCATGAAGGTCGTCGTGGTCGACCCGTACATGAGCGCGGCCGCCGAGAAGGCGGATGAGTGGGTGCCGATCAAACCCGGTAGCGACGGCGCTCTCGCCTGCGCCATCCTGAACCTGCTAATCAACGAGCAACGCGACATCGACTGCGGCTACCTCACGCATCACACGGACGCCCCTTACCTGGTGGGCGCGGACGGCCACTACGTGCGCGACCCGGAGAACGGCAAGCCGCTCGTCTGGAGCACGAGCGTAGGGGAAGGAAGACCGTTCGACCTCGTAGACGCCGAGGACGCAGCACTCGAGGGCAGTTTCGAGTGGGACGGTCAGCCCTGCCACCCGGTCTTCCAACTGCTGAGCACGAAGATGGCCCGCTGGACGCCCGAGGCGGCGGAGGAGGTGACATCAGTACCGGCGGAGACGATCCGGCGCATCGCCCGCGAGTTCGGTGAGGCAGCGCGCATCGGTGCCACCATCACGCTCGGAGGGGAGGAGCTGCCGCTGCGTCCCGCAGCAACCCTGTACTTCAAAGGTGCGCACGGACACGACAACGCCTGGCCGACATCGATGGCGATCGAGCTGATCAACGAGATCGTCGGCGCCAGCAACGTGCCCGGAGGCCTGCTGGGCACGAACCCCGTCGCCTTCGGTCACCCCGAGACCCAGCTGCCTCGCTGGGCTCCCGGCGTCGATGGCGATGGCCTGCAGACGACGGTGCTCGGCGAAACCGAGACCGAGCGCGGGACGCGGGAGTGGCCGCGCCCACCGGAGGGCGTCGAACTTCCCAACATGCGCGACCTGATCAGCTGGCCGATCACCACCTGTGCCACTCCGGCGATGCTGAACGACGATCGATTCACGTTCGACAACCGTCCCGAAGTGCTGATCAACTACGGCGCGAACCTGTTGATGAGCGTAGCCCGGCCGGAGGCCAGCTTCGAGGCGTTCAAGGACGCCTTCGTGATCTCCTCCAACCTCTACTCCGATGAGACTGCGGAGGCGCTGGCGGACATCGTGCTACCGGACGCCTGTTACCTGGAGCGATTCGATCCGGTGCCGAACTCGCTGCGTCACCACCATCCCGTAGGCCTCGGCAAGTGGGGCCACCAGATTCGCCAGCCGGTGGTAGAGCCGCTATTCGAGCGTCGTCACTTCACGGAGGTGATGCGTGACGTCGGTGCGCGGCTCGGCATCCTTGACGTCATGCAGGCGCTAGTGAACGTGCACTACGGACTGACACCGCCGCACGCGCTGGAGCCACGGGAGGAGTACAGCTGGGAGGAGATCGGAGACCGCATCTACCGCGCCTGGTTCGGGGAAGAACGCGGGCTCGATTGGTTCAAGGAGCACGGTGTAGTCACCTGGCCGAAGCAGGTGGAGGAGGTCTACTGGAAGCCCTTTGCCGAGGGACGCGCGCCGATCTACAACGAGTGGCTCGTGGACGTTGGCGAGGACGTTCAGCGCATCGCCGACGAGCAATCACTGCCGATCAGCACCGAAGGCTTCGTCCCCCTGCCCGACTGGTGGCCCTGTCAGGCGTACGAGCCGCAGCCGGGCTACGACATGCAAGCGATCTACTACCGCGTCGCCTGGCACACCTTCTCGATGACGTACGAGATCCCGTGGCTGGACGAAGTCTCGCGCGGTGAGCCCTACAGCTACTTCATCTGCATCAACACGGCGACGGCACGCGACAAGGGCATCGAAGACAACGATCTGATCCGCGTCGAAGTGCCGGATGGAGCGAGCACGACCGGGCGCGCACGCCTCACCGAGGGCGTCCACCCGGAGGTGATTGCGATCGCAAACAACGGCGGACACTGGGCGAAGGGCATGCCGATCGCGGAGGGCAAAGGGGTGTTCTTCAACCAGCTCCAGACGATGGATCTCGAACACATGGATCTCGTCTCGCTGACAATCGACTGCGACGCGCGCGTGCGCGTCTCGAAAGTCGAGTCCGAGGTGGGCGAGCCGGTAGCTGCGGCCGGAGGCGGGTCGTAATGCGACTGGGCATGGTGATCGACCTCAAGCGCTGCATCGGCTGCTACGGCTGCCAGGTGGCGTGCAAGACCGAGAACGGCACGCGCCCCGGCACCACATACGCGCGACTGCTCAAGATCGAGAGCGGCACGTTCCCGAACGTTCGTCGCACCACCCTGCCCCTGCTGTGCATGCACTGCGCCGAACCACCGTGCGTCGATGTCTGCCCGACCGGGGCGAGCCAGAAGCGAGAGGACGGCATCGTCTTCGTCGACACAGAGGTCTGCGTCGGTTGTCGCGCCTGCATGATGGCCTGCCCGTATGGCGCGCGTTACTACCAGGACGAGAAGCATGCGTACTTCGGCGAGACGCTCACCCCCTATGAGGAGGCGCGGTACGTGGACCACCTCGAAGGCGTCGTCGAGAAGTGCGATTTCTGCCGGCACCGACTGGAAGACGGACTGGAGCCGGCATGTGTGGCGAACTGCATGGCGAGAGCCCGCATCTTCGGCGACCTCGACGATCCGGAGAGCGAGGTGAGCCGTCTCGTCCGCGACGAGGCCGGCTTCCAGCTCAACCCGGAACTCGGTACGGACCCGTCAGTCTTCTATCTGGCAGCGGAGCGGTAACGATGGCTATTGACGACCGACTCGACCTGCGACGCAACGACCTCAGCCTGACCTATCGCCCGCAGCGTGAGTGGATCGAGGGCCGCGGCCTGCTGCTCGTGATCGCACACTTCTTCTCCGCCGCTGGGGCCGGCGCGTGGATCTTCGCGGCGTGGTTCGACGTACGCGCTGCCCAGATCATGGCGCTCGTCACGATCGCGATCCTCTCCGGCTGGGCGCACATCTTCTTCCTCGGTCGCTGGAGTCGCTTCTGGCGTATGGCCCGTCGGCCGCATCGGTCGTGGATCAGTCGCGGCCTGTGGAGCATGGGCATCTACATGACGGGAGCAGTGGGCTTCCTGCTGCTCCCGGACGGGTTGCTCGGCGATCTGCTGCTCGCCATCTCCCTCGTCGGCGCGGGGTTGATCCTGCTGTACGAAGGGTTCGTCTACTCCGCCTCTGTTGGGATTCCCTTCTGGCGCACCGTGATGCTGCCGCTGCTCTCGGTTGCGTATGGCTTGCGCGGCGGTGCCGCCGTGCTGCTCATGTTTGCTGCTCTGGGCGAAGGCACCTTCGATATCGACGCTGTCGAGGTCGTGAAACTCTGGGTGGTGCTCTCGACCGCGGTGCTGGTGGCGATCTACCTGGCCGCTGCGGGCCGGGCCGGGGGCGCTGCGCGTGAGTCGATGCGTCAACTGGTGTCGGGTCGCATCTCGCCGGCGTTCTATGGCGGCACGATCGCCGTCGGAATCGTGGTGCCGCTGGTGCTGGGGGCGGCGAGCCTGGTCGGCGGTTCGGCGCTAGTGCTGCTGGGCCTGATCGGCGGCGCGAGCCTGATCGGCGACTTCTATGTGCGCTACTCCATCGTCAAAGCGGGACTGTATGTGCCGCTGCACGGCGCGGGAATACCCGCGCCTGGCGAACACAACTGAGGGCGGAGCGGGCGCGGCGGCTGCGCTAGCGAGGCAGGCCGATCGCTTCCCACGAGTCGGCACCGGCGTCGTACTTCGCCTGCGCCGCGTTCATCGTCGCCAGCGCATCTTCGCGCCCCGCGACATCGCGGAAAATGCGCGACTCGTTACGCCGAGCATCCGCCAGCGGCAGGTTCTGTCCCTCCGAGAAGCTGCGCTTCGCGGCCGCAAGCGCCGCGCCGGGCCAACTGGCGATGTGCGTCGCCCATTCGAGCGCCGCCTCGCGCACGTAGTCGTCGGGCACGACCTTGTTGACTGCGCCCATCTCGAACGCGCGCTGCGCGGTGATCGGCCGGCCGTCGAGGATCATCTCGAGGCAGCGAGCCGGACCGATTAGCCGGGAGAGCCGCGTCGTCCCTCCTGCACCGGGGATGATCCCGAGCGGGACTTCTGGCTGCCCGTACGTCGCCGACTCGGCGGCCACACGCAGATCGCAGGCCCATGAGAGCTCCGCGCCGCCGCCCCATGCCTGTCCATTGTTCACGGCGATCGAGATCATCGGGTGGCTCGCGACCGCCTCGAAGATCGCGGGCCCTCGCACCCGCATCGCGTCCTCGGCCGGCGGGGTGGGCGCAGCCTGCCCCTGAACGATCTCGCGTAGCGACCAGTGAGCGATGAAGTACCCCGGTGTGTCCGAGGCCAGTACGAAGACTCGAGTGCGGGCCTCCTCCAGCTCGCTGATCGCCTCGCCGAGTTTGCGCCCGAGCTCCCCACCGCCAAAGTTCATCGGTGGGTCGCTGAAGGCGATCAGGCCGACGCCATCGGCCGGGTAGGAGACGTCGAGGGTCACTGGCACGGCTGGCTCCTCCATTGCGTTGTCTGTTCGCGGCAGTCTAGCCCGGCTGCGGCTCGTCGAACGGGCACCCGAGCCGAATCACGACGAAAGTCCCGCGATTGGCGGGACGGTTGCCCGGACTGGCCTCGCGACGATCTCTGCAATAGTCCGAACGTAGTCGCCGACGATGCCTTCGACGAGTGTGTCGAGTCGGCATGGAGGTGTACGCGATGGCCATCATCAACGGTGGAGAGCTGCTGATTCGCGCGCTTGAGCACCGCGGGGTGCGGGAGGTGTTCGCGCTCTCCGGCGGGCACCTGGACCCGATCTTCCAGGCGTGCCTCGACCACGACTTCCGGCTGGTCGACACACGGCACGAGCAAGCTGCCGCCCACATGGCCGATGGCTTCGCGCGCACTACCGGGAACCCTGGGGTCGCGATCGTCACCGCTGGCCCCGGCGTCACGGACGCTGTGACCGGCGTAGCCAATGCGTTCATGGACGCGATCCCGATGATCTGCATCGGCGGCCGCAGCCCGCTGCGCGACGAGGACAAGCTGCCGCTGCAGAACCTCGATCAGGTCGCGCTGATGAAGCCAATCACGAAGTACGCTCGAACCGTCTTCCACCCCGAACGCATCCCGGAGTACCTCGCGACCGCCTACCGGCACGCCGTCAGTGGCCGCCCGGGACCGGTCTTCCTCGACATCCCGATCGATGTGCTGCATACGCCGATCGAAGAGAGCGATGTGCCGACCTTCCACGAGATCGCGCCCGCCGGCCGCCCGGTCGCCGACGCCACGGCGATCGAGCTCGCACTCGACGTGCTGGCGAACGCGCAGCGTCCCGCCATTTTCGCGGGCGGCGGCGCATGGTTCTCGGGTGCCGAGGACGCGTTGCGCGAGTTCGCGGAGCTGACGCGCATCCCCGTGCTTGCCAACTCGAAGGCGCGCGGCCTCGTCTCGGAGCGCACGCCGCTCGGGTACGGGGGCTTCACCCTCGTTGGTTCGCCGGCCGTGCAGGCGGCGGCGGGTGGCGGGCCGGACGTGATCCTGATGCTCGGAGCACGCGCAGGCATGTTCACCGGTTCCTCCGGCGAGCGGCAGGAGTTGATCCCGGACGACGCGACCGTGATTCAGGTCGATGTCGAAGCCGAGGAGATCGGGCGCACCCGCGACGTGCAGATCGGGCTTGTCGGCGACGTTCGAGAGACGCTGCGTTCGTTGATCGTGGGCGCACGCTCACGCTCGTTCGCGGACCATGAACGCTGGATTGATGCACTGGCGGCAGCCCGCGATGAGGCCCGCCGCGTCCCCGACGACGTGCAGACGGACGACGCCGCGCCGATCCACCAGGTGCGGCTCACGAATGAGATCGCGGAATTCCTCGACGGCGACTCGATCATCGTCGCGGACGGTGGCGACACCTCCGGCTGGATGGGTGGCCAGGCGCTTGTCGAGGGCGGCGGTCGCTGGATGAGCCACGGCTACCTTGGCTGTCTGGGCGTCGGCATCCCGTTCGCGCTGGCCGCGAAGGTCGCCCACCCGGATCGCCGGGTGCTGACGATCATCGGCGATGGCTCAGTCGGTCTGAACTTCGCTGAGTTCGACACCGCCGTGCGACACGACCTCCCGATCGTCGTTGTCGTGAACAACGACGAAGGCTGGGGGATGGTGCGTCACGGCCAGATCAGCAAGTACGGAGGCGATCGCACTGCCGGCGTCGAGCTCGGCGCAACGCGCTATGACCTCGCGGCCGCCGGGTTCGGCGCGCACACGGAGTTCGTCGAGCATGCGAGCGAGATCAGACCGGCGCTCGAGCGCGCGTTCGCTTCAGGCAAGCCCGCCTGCATCAACGTGCTGAGCGACCCGACGCTCTCGCCTCGTGCGTACCGCGCCCAGCAGTCGCAGGTGACGCCGCGCGAGGAGCCAGCCGAGGTGGCAGCCGGAAACCGCGAGGTAGAGCTGCCCTACTACGGTCGCCGACGACTGTGAGATCCGACCGTCGTAACCGATAGCGACGGTCGTGGGTGGTCTAGTCGCCCAAAGGCTTCGATGAGCCGGTGATGGCGCATGGGATGAAGGCGGGCCAGGGTTGCCGCCAGTCGATCTACAGCCTCAACTGCAGCCGCGGCTCGACGAGGTGCTGTGGAAGGTTCGTGTCCTTCATGAACTTCACAAGGTGTCCATGTAGCTCCGTCGCGATGTCCGCGTGCCCCGCGAGCACGTCAGTGAGCTGATTCGGATCTGACTCCAGGTGGAACAGCTCCGACATGCCTAGGTCCGCGCTGTAGAGAAACGACCACTTGTCCGTGGTGATCGTTGTCACCTGCGCCGCCGCCACCGGCCGACTCAGATCATCTACGGCCCGCGTCTGCTGACCGGGATTCGCGAATGGCTGCGCACTAACGACGAACTCCCGACCGGCGTCCGCATCACCTCGCATCGCCGGGAGGAGCGAGCGCCCCTCCACCCACTCCGGGGTCGGCTGGTCGAGGATGTCGAGCACGGTCGGCATCACGTCGATCGCTGAGGTGAGAGTCTGCGAGCTGCCCGCATCGATTCCCGGAACCTTGATCAGCAAGGGGATGCCTGCGACCTCCTCATAGAGCGGCGAGTGGCCCCACCCTCGAACGTCCTCCGGGCCTCGACTCCGCCCCAGCACGCGCTGCGCATGTGCGTTCGGTGCCGCGATCGACAGGCTGCCGTCGGCGCGCTTCGCGACGGTGAGTTTGCCGAACAGTCCGTCGTGTTCGCCGAAGTAGAAGCCGTGGTCGGAGGTGAAGATGATCGCGGTCGTCTCG
>DASCRM010000002.1:0-17494 GCA_034406555.1 Dehalococcoidia bacterium
GGATGGATCGAGGGCACCACGTAGCTGACGTTGCCCATGTCCGTGCTCGCGTACGCCTCGGCCGGCTCCGATCGCACTTCCTGTCCAAGCGCGGCGGCGTTCGCGACATAGCCGTCCGCCATCGTGCCGTTCGAGCGCACGTCGTCGTAGCCGCTCGCGCCCCACTCGTACTCCAGGGTGCAGCCGGTGGACTGCGCCGCGCCCTCGAAGCAGGCGAGCACACGCACCCGCAGCTCATCGACGGCGGCGCGGTCGCGGGCGCGAATCATGAAGCGCGCCTGCGTGTGGTCGGGCACCACATTGGGGGCCTTGCCACCCTCCGTGATGATGCCGTGGATGCGCTGGTCGGGCCGGATGTGCTGGCGCAGCATCGCGACCGCGCTGTACCCGGCGACGAGTGCATCGAGGGCGTTGAGACCGGCCCACGGCGAGGCCGCGGCGTGCGCGTTGCGCCCGTGGAAATCGACGACCAGGCTGCTGATCGCGGACATCAATGGTCGCGCGCCGCCGGAGAGTGAACCGCCCAGCGGGCCGGGGTGCAGCATCAGCGCCGCCTCGATGTCGTCGAACGCGCCCGCGTCGATCATGCGAATCTTGCCGCCCCCGCCCTCTTCTGCGGGCGAGCCGAGCACGACGACCGTGCCGTTGCCCTCGCCGAGCGTCGCCTGCAGGCCGAGCGCGACGGCGACGCCGGAGACGGCGATCAGGTTGTGGCCGCAGGCGTGGCCGATGCCGGGCAGCGAATCGTATTCGCACATCACCGCTATCGCCGGGCCGCCGCTGCCCGCGACCGCCTTGAACGCCGTCTCCATGCCGTATGCGCCGCGTTCCACCGCGAAGCCACGCTCTTCGAGGAAATCGGTCAGCGCGGCGTGCGCGTGGTGCTCCTCGAACGCGAGCTCGGGGTGCGAGTGGATGTCGAGGCTGAGTTTGCGCAACGCCGCGCTCGCCGCCTCGATCGTCTCGCTGGCGATCGCTTTCGCGCCTTCGTCGCTCATTGGCCCTGCTCCTCCTCGGGCGGCAGCACGACGTAGGTGCCGTTGCCGAGCCCGATCTGTTTGTCGCCGGCGTCGAAGAGATCGACGGTGCAGTGGCTGAGGCTGCGTCCGCGTCGCAGCACGCGCGCCCGCGCGCGCATCGTCGGTCCATCGAGCGGGCGCAGCCATCGGAATTCCGACTGCGCGGTGATCACCCGCTCCGAGGGGTCGACGACGGTGCCGAGCGCGCCGCCCATCGCCGAGTCCGCGACCACGAGCCAGACCCCGCCGTGGACGATGTCGTAGAGGTTCTTGCTGCGGTCGGAGGCGGTGAACATGATCTCCGCCCAGCCATCGCCGGCATCCGTGAACTCGTAGCCGAGGTCGCCGAAGATCGGCACGTCCTGCATCGCGCGCAGGGCGGGGAAGCGGTCGAAGTGGTCGGACATCGCAGCCAGTCGTTGCATCGCGTGGTCATGTCGGATGAGGGCCGGGCGATGATAGCCGGAATCCGAGCGAGAGGGCGCTGGTTCGCGCCTCGGATGCCTCGCTACGCGTCCTCAGCGCCGTCGCCGACGAGCACGACGACCTTGCCCGTCGCCTTGCGGTCGCGTAGCAGCGCCATCGCCTGTGGCGCATCAGCGAGGTCGAACGTCGCGGAGACGAGCGGGCGCAACTTGCCCTCCGCGTACCAGCTCAGCGCCTCGGTCATCGCCTCGTGCACCACCTCCGGGCGGTGGTGTCGCAACTGTCCGAGGCTGAGGCCGAGCACGGAGGCGTCCTTCACCAGCAGGTGGTTCGCGGGAATCTGCGGCACCGTGCCGCTCGCGAAGCCGATCACCAGGATGCGGCCGCCGGGGTTGATGCAGCGCAGCGAGGCGGTGAAGGCGTCGCCGCCCACGGGGTCGTAGACCACGTCCACGCCCTCGGTGAGCGCCAGCACGCGCTCGCGGATGTCCTCTGTGGCGTAGTTGATCAGGTGGTCGGCGCCGTGATCGGAGGCGATCTGTAGCTTCCCGGCAGTGCTCGCGGTCGCGATCACCGTCGCGCCCAGCGCTTTGCCGATCTCCACCGCCGTCAGCCCGACCCCGCCCGATGCGCCGTGCACCAGCAGCGTCTCGCCCGGCCGCAGATCAGCGCGATGACGCAGTGCGAGGTGGGAGGTGCCGTAGGCGACGGGGAATCCCGCAGCCTCCGCGAAGCTCATTGTCTCCGGCAGCCGCGTCGTGTCGGCCACGTTGACGACCACCTCTTCCGCGTAGCCGCCGTGATCGAGGAAGGCGAGTACGCGGTCGCCGGCCTCGAAGCCGTCTAGTTTGTCACCGGGCATGCCGGCCTCGCCGACCTCCAGCACGACGCCGGAGACCTCCATGCCGGGCGAGAATGGGAAGGGCGGCTTCTCCTGGTACTCGCCTCGCGTGAGCAGTACGTCCGCGAAGTTCGCCCCGCAGGCACGGACGCCAATGCGTATCGTCCGCGGCCGCAGTGGCGGTGAGGGCAGCTCTTCGAGCCGCAGCGACTCGAGTTCGCCCCACCCTCGACAGACGATCGCGCGCATTCGTTCCTCAGTCCCGGGTCGACGACCAGTTCGCTCTGCGGATTCTCGCGGTCTCATCTGCCGCGTGTCGACTACTCGACTTGCCGCCGCGGTCGATGTCGCCGGCCAGCAGCACCGTGGTCTCCGTGTGCAGCGCGACGCTCATGTTCACGATGTCGCCGGCGCGCAGGTTCGTCTCAGCGGGGCTGCCCGCGCCTTCTGCGACGACGAGGTCGTAGTCTCCTCGCAGGCTCGCGAGGGCACGTTCGACCGCAGGCCAGAACTCGCGACGGCCGGTGCCGAAGTTCGTCCGCTGCAGGCGCCCGGCCGGCTTCCCTTCCAGCACGACCTGCGATGTGCGATCGCCCTGTGGCTTCAACAGCACGGGGTTCATCTCGACCGTCGGTGCCAGCCCGGCCGCGGCGGCCTGCTCCGACTGCGCCCGCCCGATCTCCAGGCCATCGGCCGTCACGTCCGCGTTGTTGGACATGTTCTGGGCCTTGAACGGCGCGACGCGCACGCCGTCCTGCCGGTAGATGCGGCAGAGCGCGGTCACCAGCACGGACTTGCCGACGGACGACGCAGCGCCCGGCACCACCAGCACCGGCGCGGTCACTGCGTCGTCCCCTCGACCACTGGCGGCGCTACTGGAAGCGGCCAGGGTAGATCGCCTCGGCCATCGCCCGCAGCCCCTCGGCGATGCGAGGGCCCGGCCGGTTGACGATGTCCGGGTCGATCGGGTGGATGCGCCCGTTCACCACAGCGGCCATGGCGGACCACCCGGGCCGTGCGCCGACCGTCTCCGCGCTCTCACCCCACTTCGCATCGGAGAGCAGGATCACGGCGGGGTCGGCCTCGATCACGGCCTCGGAGGAGAGCTGCGGGAAGCTGCTCTCCGCGCCGGCGGCGACGTTGCGGGCCTTCAGGCCTGTGATCATCCCGCCGATGAAGGTGTCCGTGCCCACGGTGTAGAGGTCGGCCGAGAGCTCGTAGAAGACGAGCGGGCGGTCTTCCATATCTGCGACCACGGCTGTGACCTCATCGATCTGTGCCGTCATCTGCTCGACCAGCGCCGTCGCCTCGCTCTCGTTGTCGGTGATGCGGCCGAAGAGCGCGATGCTCTCCAGCACGCCTTGCACGGAGTCCGCCTCTTCGACAAAGAGCACGGTCATACCCAGATCGCGGAACTGCTGGACCGACTCTCGCTGGTTCGTCGCCATCACGATCAGGTCGGGGTCGAGCGCGAGCGCAGCCTCCGGATCGGGTGCCGTGTAGGCGAGCTTGGGGAGTTCCAGCGCCGAGGCGGGGAAGTCCGAGAATTCGTCGGTGCCCGCCACACGGTCGCCGGCTCCGATCGCAAACAGGATCTCCGTCGCGGCGGGCGAGAACGAGATGATGCGTTCAGGGATTGCCGCGATCTTGACCGCCGCCCCGGATGAGTCGGTGATCGTCAACGGGAAGACGTTTGCAGGCCGTGGTGCAGCGGTCGTCGTCGCGGCCGGGCCACTCGGGGTCGTAGTCGCAGTCGCCGCCGCGGCGGTCGCTTCCGGTGTCGCGTCGCCCTCGCTGGCGCACGCGGCGCCTACGAGGGCGATCGCGATCAGTGGCGTCAGCAGGACGCTCAGGCGTCCCAATCGTCGTAGTCGGTCGAATGGTCGAGTCACGTGTACCTCCGCACGCTGGTGCGGAGACGCCCGACGGCACCAAGAACCCCTCGCGATCGGCGAGGGGTCGGTGCGAGCAACCTGTGCGGGACGAGAGGCCCGTCAGGTGCCGTCGCCCGTCCCCGCGGGTCTCTGACACTGACGCAGGCCGGTATTCTGGCTCGCCCACCCCGCTGAAGCGGTGCGGACTCACAGTTGCGGGACAGCGCCGGATTCACACCGACTTCCCCAGTTCTGCGTCCGTGGCGGGATGATAGCACCGCGCACGCTCCGCGCCAGATCACGGGAGATCGCCACCACCCCCGTTCGCGTGAGGGGCGTACCGCCGCGTCGTCGCGCAGGGACGGACGCCGGCCGACGGCCCGTGGTATGACTCCCGGGCGAGGCTGTAGCCGGTGATGTGCGCAGCCTGTCGTGTTTCACAGGAGGCGACCGATGGGCGAGAGCATTGACCGCATGGCGACGATGATCGAGTTGCTGGCGGGCGATATCGTGCGCGAGCTGAGCGACGTCTCCCACGAGGTGCTGAACCAGCCCGTCGATGTGCCGGAGGCGAATTCGCTGTTCGCGATCGCGACCCACCTCAAGGCGTCCGGCCGCGTCTGGACGCTGGTTGCCGCCGGCGGGCGCGACATCCCACGCGACCGTGACGCTGAGTTCGTCGCGACCGGCAGCTTCGAGGAGTTGAAGGCCGACTACGACAAGTGGCTGGGCGAGATGCACGAGGTGCTCGACGCGATGCCGGACGAGGAGCTGGGCCGTGCGACCGGCGTTCCCGCCTATCGCCCCAACCTTGGCGTGGACGTGATGACGGTGGAGCACGCACTGCTGCACTGTCTCGACCACATGGGCATTCACTTCGGCCACATTCAAGTCACGAAGCAGTTCCTCTCTGGTGGCCTCGGCGTCGAGTGACGGAGGGTGGCGGCCGCCCGGCCGAGACGTACACGCACGGCCATCACGCCTCCGTGGTCGGCCAGCATCAGCGCCGCACGGCGGAGGAGGCTGCCGCCTTCCTGCTGCCGCGCCTGAACGCCGGTGACCGGCTGCTGGACTTCGGCTGCGGGCCGGGGACGATCACGACTGGCCTCGCTCGCGCCGTCGCGCCGGGGCCGGTGGTTGGGCTGGACATCGTGCATGAGGTACTCGCGTTGGCGCGTGATCACGTGGCGGAGCAGCAGAGCGCGAACACGCTGCTCACGCAGGGCAGCGTCTACGACTTGCCATTCGCCGATGCGACCTTCGACGCCGCCTACGCGCACCAGGTGCTCCAGCACCTCGCCGACCCCGTAGCCGCGTTGCGCGAGGCACGGAGGGTGCTGCGGCCCGGCGGGCTCGTCGCCGTGCGCGATGCGGACTACGCGACGATGGTGTGGTGGCCTCGTGAGCCGCGCATGGAGCGCTGGCTGGAGCTCTACCACGCGGTCGCGACCCGCAACGGGGGCGAGGCCAACGCCGGCCGTCGCATCCCCTCGTGGCTGCGCGAGGCGGGCTTCGAGAGGGTCGAGACGACGACCGGGACCTGGCACTTCGACGATCGCGACTCGATCCTGCAGTGGGGCGATTCGTGGGCGGAGCGGCTGACGCAATCCGCGCTCGCCCGGCAGGCCATCGACTATGGGCTTGCGACCGTCGAGGAACTGGCGGAGATCGCCTCCGGGTGGCGCGAGTGGGCACGACAGCCGGACGCCTTCTTCACCTTTATCCACGTCGCGGGCCTCGCTCGCCGCCCCTGAGCGGCACCGCGACGATTCAGTGTCTTTCCTGATGTGGACGCCCGTCCGACCGCCTACGATCGCTGCGTTCCGGGCGATGGTGCTGGGATGGACGGGAACCGCGATAGACGAACTCGTACTCGTCGTCACGATGCAGGATGGCAAAGAGCGTTCAGGGTTCGCCTTCCGCGGCCAGATCGTGGCGGGCCGGGACGACGGTTGTGACCTCAAACTGGCGCATCCGAAGGTCTCACGCCGTCACGTCGAGTTTTCGATGCGCAAGGACGGCTCGATCGTGATCCGCGATCTCAAGAGCACGAACGGCACGATTGTCGATGGCAAGACGCTCAGCGACGGCGATGTCGTGGTCCACGGCCCCGTCACGATCGAGGTCGGGCCGTACTCGATCCACGCCTCGGCAGCGATCGAGGATCGCGATGTGACGGTGATCGGAAACCTCGGGCCGAATGTGACGCGCATCGGCTAGCGGCGCGATCGGCTCAGGCGGTCGGTGCGCTGGCCGTCCCCGTGAGCAGCGCCTGTCCCGACTCGTCCTCGCAGATGACGTCGTAGAGAGCGACGCCGTCGGTGACACTCTTCAGAGCGGCTCGCGCCGTCACGGTGACCGGGGGGAACGCGGGCGATCGCCATCGCACCTTTAGCTCGCCTCCCGCCGCCCAGCGAGTGCCAAAGGCGGCGGATATCGCGTCCGAGAGCACGCCCAGCACCAGCATGCCGTGTGCGACTGGACGTCCGAACTGGCCGGCGCTGGCCTCTGGCGTCTCCAGGTGCATCGGGTTGGGGTCGTTGGCCGCAGACGCATAACGGTTGACACGCTGCTGGTCGATCAGCCTCGTCACGGGCTCGACCGTCGGCGCGTCACCAGCGGCACTCACTGCGCGACCTCGCTCTCGTCGGGCGCGAGCATCAGCGAGGCGCGGCCCGAGCCGATGCGCTTGCCGTCGCTGCTTAACTCGATCTCGACGGCGGTGATCAGCGCCCCGCGCCTGCGTGAGGCGGAAGCGACCGTGAAGCGCGCCGCGATCTCGGTGTCGTGCGCGACCGCCGCGTCGAACGAGAACTGCTGGCCGGTGTGCAGCACGCCGTTCAAGGTCTCCATGAGGCTCATCAGCTCACCGAGCGCGAGTGCGCCGATCGCCAGCGGCGGGACGTATTGCGCCCAGCGCTTCATCGACTCGCCCGTGGCATCGAGGTAGGCGCGCACCTCCTCGGTGGAGACGGCAAAGCTGAGGTTGGCGAGTTCGTCGCCGGCGGCCATGGTCCCGAAGTCGATCGCCATGCGGCCCCTTCGTCGGTTCGCTGCGGACGGCTCATAGGGTCGCACGATATCGGAGCACTGCGCGGTGCGCGAACTTGGCGGTTCGATTCGCTCTCGCGGGACGCAGCCCACTGCAGCGGTCGTCCATGGCTGACCGATCGTGCCTCGGACGGCACGGGCGCCGGGGCCGGCCGCGCGCTCAGCCTGCGAGGGCGTTGAAGACGTCGTCAGCGTACTGGACTGCCTTCACGTAGCGACCGGTGATGTCCCAGTCAGGGATCCCCATGCCCTCGGCGATCGTGGCGGCTTCGTCCCAGTTCGCCCGCTCGTAGGCTTCGGCCAACGCAAGCATCGACTTCAGCTCGCCGCTCTCGCCCATCAGCGCCGCCGAGACTTCGTCCGTCAGCGGTAGCCGCTGGACGACATCACTCATCGGCAGGTCCAGCATCGTGTCGAGCCGCGAGCAGAGGCCCGTGAGGAAGACTTCGACGGGGCGGGCTTCGAGCCGCGTGGTCTGCGCCAGTGCTTCCATGAAGGACGCACGTGCCAGCGAACTGACCGCCAGCTCGTCGGGCTGGTCGTTGCCCATGTCGGCCATCGCCAGCAGCGCGGACGCTCGCGCGACCTCCTGCTGGCCAAGAATCACCAGCGCGTGACCGAGCGAAGTGACTCGTTGCCGAAGCCCTGACGCCGCCGAGTTTGCGAACCGCAGCATGCGCTAGGAGAGCGAGACGTCGCGCTTAGTGATCTCCTCGATCTCGGCGAAGTTGAACTCAGGGTCGCTGGCCGTAGAGAGCAGTTCGATCAGGTGCGGCTTGAAAACCGCCACGGTCTTGCCAGTGACTATCGTTGCTTCAGACAAGAAGTTGCCCTGGAAGAAGTGCTAACCGAGTTCGACCGCGTCTTCCTGCTCCTCCCTGGTCTCCACCTTTTCCGCGAGCAGACGGGCGCGCCCGCCGACGCGCTCGACGAGCTTCCGACGTGCCGAGTCGGTGGTCGCGAGGTAGTCAACCTTCACGATGTCGGCATGCTCCAGCAGCCGCTCGACGCGCTCGTCGTATTTGATGATGTCGTCGAGCGCCAGCGTGTAGCCCTCTGCCTTCAGGCGGTCGCAGGCGGCGAGTACCTCGTCGTCGTCTTCGATGTCCTCGAGCAACTCGATCACGATGCCGCCCGTCGGAAGAACCCGGAAGTAGTCTTCCACCAGCAGACTGCGGGTGAAGTTCACGAAGGCGAGTTTGCCGCCGGTCAGGCGCTCAAGGCCGAGCGCCTGACCGCGTTGCCGACGAGATCCGCCGTCGCGATCGTGCGGTCGATGTTCGGCAAGATGTTCTCTTCACTGTTGCGGAACAGCAGTTCGTATCCGTGGACGCGCAGGCTCTTGGTGAAGATCGGTTGTCGCGCGACGAAGACGTTCGCTTCCAGTTCGATTGTGGGTCGTTTGGTGGTCGTCAAACCATTGCCCCTTGCATTCGCGCAGCCCGTGACTAAATCATCGGCAGGCCGTCGAATCTAACAACCGCAATCTGACGGGTGTTCACAAGTCAATCCGGACGAGCCGAACTCCGTTCAGTGAACCGATGAGCACCGACGTTTGAACTTACATGCTGCGCTGCAGGGCGGGTCGCGGCGTGCGACGCGGCGTCAGTCGGCTAATCTTCAGGAAGCGGAATGAAGAGCGAGAGCCGATCCTCGGTGCCCAGCCCACGAGTGAGGTGGCCTCTGCCGCCAGATTCTGCAGTGTCTTCCACGAGCACGATCGTGCCGGGCCCCAGCTCCAGCTTGGTGCCGTCGCTGACCTCGATCTCACCCCGACCGGCCACAGTCACGATGTACTGGCGACGCGGCGCCGGGTGCCAGTCGATGTCGAGGTCGGGCGGGGTGCGACGGAAGATCAGGCCGGTGACGGGGACTGTCTCGGAGAGTCCGGTGACACCGCGCAGCGGCAGCTCGACTTCCAGCGTCTCGATGTGCGTCTCGCCGTCGTCGTCAGTGTAGACGCGGCTGATCGTCATCGGCTCGGCGTTGTCGGCCATCGAGGACTCCTTCTGTAGATGCAGGGTGTGGCTGAACAGTAGCGAATCGGTGGCGGGCCTGTCGCTACGTGCGTCTCTCTGCGGCGGCCTGGGCGCGCCGCTGCAGCGGTTCCGCACCCAGCCGAGCGCAGAACGGCTCGAACGCGGCGGTCGGTCCGCGCCAGCGCAACTCGTCGAGTTCGTCGAAGATCTTCGCGGTCGTACGTAGCGTGGCGAGATCGCGGAAGAGCATCGCCAGCTCGCGCTCCTTCGCCAGCGTCTGCGCTAGCCGGTCGCGTCCGCGGAGCGGGATGTCCCAGTCGGCGGCGTCGTCCGGGATCGCCTCGATCGTCTCGTACCGCGCGAGCACCGCCGCTGTGGATTTTGCACCCCAGCCGCGCAGGCCCGGGAAGCCGTCCGCGCTATCGCCAACGAGCGCGAGATAGTCGGTGATCGAGGATGGCGGCACGCCGAAGCGCTCCACGACCCCGGCCTCGTCGCGTGTTTCGCGCTTGCGACGGTCGCGCTGGACGATGCGGTCGCCGACGACGCACTGCGCCAGATCCTTGTCCGGGGTGCAGATGTAGATGCGGTTGACCGCCGCGATCGCGGCGGCACGCGCGGCTGCCGAGGCGAGTGCATCGTCGGCCTCCAGCTCCACCATCGGCCAGACGACGACGCCCAGCGTCTCCAGCCCCTCCTCCAGCCGCCCGAACTGTTCGCGCAGCGGGGGCTCGATTCCCTCGCCGGTCTTGTAGGCCACCCACAGCTCGTTGCGGAACGACTCGACGACGTGATCGGTCGCCACGCCGAGGTGCGTCACGCCCTCCTCGAACATGCCGACCACGGAGGCCAGCACGCCGCGCACGGCGCCAACCTCGTGTCCCTCGGCGTCACGCTGGGAGGGCACGCCGAAGAAGTGGCGGAAGAGTTCGTAGGTGCCATCGAGCAGGTAGATGTCCACAGGGCACTCCAAACCGCTAGGCTACGCGCCAGCAACGTACATGCCCGCGCAGGGCGTGAGTGGAGGGGTGACGATGACGAAGACGCATTTCGGGGTGATGGTGCCCCAGATCAAGCGCAGCTGGCAGGAGGCTCGCGACGCCGGGACCGCGTTCGAGGAGATGGGCTTCGACTCGCTGTGGGTCAACGACCACCTCTACGGCCCGACCTCGCCGGAGATCCCGATGATGGAAGCGTGGACGCTGATCGCCGGCCTGGCGGCCGTGACGGACAACGTGGAGCTGGGCACGCTGGTCACGCCGGCGGGGATGCGCAACCCACAGCACCTGGGAAAGGTGATCGCCAGCGTCGATAACGTCGCCGGCGGGCGCGTGATCCCCGGCTTCGGCGCCGGCTGGATGCCGCGAGAGTTCACCGACTTCGGCATGCCGTTCCTCTCGACGAAAGAGCGTCTGACGCAGATGCGCGAGACGGTCGAACTGCTGAAGCGGATGTGGGGCGACGAGCCCTCGGTGACCGTCGACGGCGAGTTTGTGAGTGCCGACAACGTCGTCACAGAGCCGAAGCCGCCTCGCACGCCGCCGATCCTGATCGGCGGCAGTGGTGAGCAGGTGACGTTGCGACTCGCCGCTCGCGAGGCCAGCATCTGGAACAACCCGGCCGCTGGCCACGCCGCGCTGGAGCAGAAGATCGGCGTGCTGCGGCAGCGTTGCGAGGAGATCGATCGCGACCCGGCAGAGGTCACCGTCTCGCAGCAGTGCCTGGTCACGCTGGCCGGCAGCGACGAGGAAGCCGAGCCGATGATCCAGCTGGCGCAGAAGCTCTTCGGCGGGCACATGGGTGACCCCACCGGCCCGCTGGCACTCAGCGGTACGGCCGACCGTGTCTCGGAGCAGATTCAGACCCACCTCGACCTCGGCTGCACGATGTTCATGATCGAATTCTTCGGCCGTGACACGCGGGAGCCGGCCCAGCTCTTCGCCGAGACGGTGATGCCGAACTTCCGCTAACCAGGCGGCTGTGCACGAAACGACAGGGAGCGCAGTCTCCCGCGCTCCCTGCTTGTTCGGGTGCGGACGGGGCTTCGAGAAGATCCGGGCATAGCAAACGACGCACCCCTGAGTACCCAGGAAGTGCGCCGTTCTGTGTCAAGGTGGAACTGCCCGCCTCGGTAGCTATTGCAGCTAGCTCCCGTGGCGCCCCCGCTTGACCTGAGACAAACAATAGCGAGCGCGGACGGGCCTTCATAGCGAGTTGCGAACAGGGTCAAGAACAGTCCCTGCACAGCGGCGGCCTATGCTGTTCTTAAGTGCGTGATACTCGTCACGTGCCCGCGAATCCGCGACTACTCGCGAGCAATCTCAAGCATGACCGAACCCGCAGCCTTGGCCGATGGAGCCTCGATGATGCGCAGTGCTCCGCTGCTCGTGAACGTCGCTCCGTCCGATGTGCAGGTGCTCGCCGAGCTGAGCGAGGCGCGGGAATTCACAGCCGGCGAGGCGATCTTCCGCGAAGGCGACCCCGGCGACGGGTTCCACACCATCGTGCGTGGCACCGTCCGCATCTTCGTCGTCTCGCGGGAGGGCAGGGAGGCGACGCTTGCGACGATCGGCCGCGGCGCCGTCATCGTGATCGACGCCGACTCCCTTCAGCGCCAGGGGTAGCCGCTACCAGATCTGCCCGGAAGCTGTGAACCTCGCCGCTGCGTCGTTGGCGCCGGCACCCTGAGAGCTCTCCGTCCGCCACGCGTCCACGTCGTGGTAAGCCTCGGAGCGCACGGTCGTTGGTCGGCGGCGCGCCCAGGCGACGATGCTCGTGACCGCCGACATGAAGCCGGTGAACCGTCGTCGCGTGGTGTAGGTGCCGGTTGCCCGTGCCATGACTGCCATGATGTCGTTCCCTGCTTGCCGCTTGTGTCATTGGCAGTGTCGTCGCTGGCGGGCGGCGCTCCTATGAAGCTGTTCACACAACGCATGATCCGCGTAGCAAGAGCGGTTGTGCTATCTTCGCTTCTGCGAAAATTCGCAACTGAGGCGACTTCGCAGTATGGGAGCGCTTATGAGCTGCGAATCAGACGTCGAAGAGGCGCTACGCGAGAGCGGCCGTCGTTTCACGATGCAGCGGTCGAAGATCCTGACCGCGCTGCGCCACGGAGGCGGGCACCGCACCGCCGATGAGATCTATGAGCAGGTGCGCGAGGAAGACCCGCACGTCGGCATCTCCCGCTCCACCGTCTATCGCGCGCTGGACACGATGAAACAGATGCGGCTCGTCTCGGAACTCGATAGCCACTCCGGGACGGCGACGTTCGAGTGGACCGACCGCGAGGCGCCTCGTCACCACCACCTGGTCTGCCGCGGCTGCGGCGGAACGATCGAGGTCGAGCTGCCGGCGCTGGCGAGTATTGAGGCGGAGATCGAGCGCACGACGGGGTTCGACCCGGACATCCGCCACCTGGGCATCACCGGGCTCTGCGAGCAGTGCAGGGACTGACGGAGGCGACCAACCGGCAGGACACGCGAGCCAGCGAGGGGGGGCGGGCGTGAGCATTGAACTGGCGCTGATCGGCACGGGCCTCGGCCTCGGGCTGCGCCACGGCGTGGACTGGGACCACATCGCCGCGATCACTGACGTCACCGGCACGCAGCCGGAGCGAAGCAAGGCCGCGGTGCTCGGCTCGCTCTATGCGTTCGGCCACGCGACGGTCGTCGTGATCCTCGGGCTGGCCGCGCTCTGGGCTGGCTCGACGCTGCCCGCCTCGCTAGACGCCGTGATGGAGACGATCGTCGGCATCACCCTGGTCTCACTCGGTCTCTGGCTCACCTACTCGCTGCTCCGCGACGGTGCGGAGTTCCGGTTGCGCAGCCGCTGGATGTTGGTCTTCGCTGGCGTGCGTCAGCTGTTCCGGTGGGTCGATAGCCGTGTCACGGGCAAGGTGCATGCCCACCCCCACGATGCGGAGACGCGGGGCGCGTACGGGATGGGCACGGCCTACGGCATTGGTGCGATCCACGGGGTCGGCGCGGAGACGGGCTCACAGGTGCTGCTCTTCGCGGCGGCTGCGGGAGCGACCTCGAACCTCTCTGGCTCGCTGCTGCTCGGGGCCTTCGTCGTCGGGCTGCTGCTCTCGAACGCGGGCATTACCGCCCTCAGCATGCTCGGCTTCTCGGGCTCACGACCCTACCGCGCTGCCTACATCGCGCTCGGAGTGGTGACTGCGGTCTTCAGCCTGGTCGTCGGCAGCCTCTTCCTCTTCGGGCAGGGGTCGTTGCTGCCCGAACTGCTGACGTAGCCCTTGCTGCTGTGCCCCGTCAGACTGGGGTCGCGACGCGCAGCGCCCACTCGCGCAGCGCCTCCTGTGCGTCCGGGTATTGCAGCAGCCCGTGGCGTGCGCCTTCGATCTCGTTGAACTCCGAACGGGCGATTGAGGCGTGCAGTGCCTTGCCGAGTTCAAAGGGAACGGTCTGGTCAGCGTTGCCGTGGATGATCGCGACCGGCATCTGCAGGTCGCCGTGGCGCGGCTCAAGGTCGTACCCGATGAACGCCCCCTGATTGCGGATCATGCCGGTCGAGTAGGTGAAGAGGTCATCGTCCGAGGTCTCCGCGAGCGCGACGCCGAGTGCCTGGCGCTGTGCGATCGCGCGCTCGTGGGCCTCCGGCGAGACCGGGCCGAAGACGCTCCCCTGCGGCGGCGGCGGGTTGCGGAACTGCTCCTTGCGCTGCTCGAAGGTCGGTCGGTCGCCCTCGCTGCGGTAGAGGTCGACGGCGTTGCGACTAGTCTCACCGAAGGGCGCGAGGCCCATCAGGTTCGCGCCGGTCTCGACGAGGCACAGCGCGGAGACGTTGTCCGGGTAGTTGACTGCGTATTGCTAAGCGACCATGCCGCCCATCGAGTCGCCGATTACGATCGAGCGGTCGATGCCCGGGTGCTCCAGCAGCGCACGCGTGTCGGCGGCGAGGTCGTCGAGGGTGTACTCGTCGAGCACGTAGTCGGTCTGGCCCGCACAGCGACGGTCGTAGGTCACGAGCTGGACCTGATCCAGCGGCAGGATGTCGGCGATCACGCGCGGTTGTGGTGGCAGGATCGTGCTGGCTGTCCCGCCGAATCCGCCATGGATGAAGAGCGCGGGAGTCCCCGTGCCCTGCATCTCGTAGCTCATCTCGATATCGTTGATCTTCGCTGTTGGCATGGCCCCTCCTCGGCGCCGGGGCATCATACCGGAGGCTGCTCAGGCGTCGTCGGGCGCGTCCCGCCATGGCTCGGGCGGCTGGCCGTCGCCCCACCACTCGATCTCCGGCTGCAGCCAGAGGCCCGCGTCGTCGCGGACCCGCTGCTGCACGAGCGACATCAGCGAGGCGACATTGGCCGCCGTCGCCTCGCCGTCGTGGACGATGAAGTTGGCGTGCAGATCGCTGACGCTCGCCGCGCCGGATGCCAGCCCCTTGCACCCGGCCGCCTCGATCACGCGGCCTGCGTAGTCACCCGGCGGGTTGCGGAACATCGAGCCGGCGTTCGGCCCGGCGGTCGGCTGCGTCGCTGCGCGTGCCTCCAGCAACTGCCTCATGTCCGCCTCGACCTCATCGCGCGGCCGCTCGTGCAGCTCCAGCATCGCCCCGAGCACGACGGCGCCGCTCTCACGCAGCGAGGACTGGCGGTAGCCAAAGCTCAGTTCGCGCGCGTTGAGCGTGCGCACCTCCGCGTCGGCGAGCACATCGACGGTGCGGACGAGCGCACCGATCTCGCGGCCGTCGCCGATGCCGGCGTTGCTCTGGAGCGCGCCGCCGATCGAGCCGGGGATGCCGATCGCGAACTCCAGCCCGCCGAGCCCTCGTTCCGCCGCCGTGCGCGCCAGCGAGGGCAGCATCACCGCAGCGCCGACGGAGAGCGCCGCGCCCTGTATCTCCACGTCGCTACACGCCGCCCGCAGCGAGACCACGAGGCCCGAGACGCCGGCATCCGCGACCAGCACGTTCGAGCCGCCGCCGAGCACGCGCAGCGGTAGCGCTTCCTCCGCCGCCCACGCAGCGAGCCGCTGCAGCTCCTCGATGCTGTCGGGCGTCGCGAAGAACTGCGCGGGGCCGCCGATGCGGAAGTAGGTGTGTGCGCTCAACGACTCGTCGCGCGTGACCGCGATGCCGGACGGTGGTTCGGGTGCCATGCGTCGATGGTAGCGCGAGGGCCGGGCGAGCCGCGCTAGCCGCGCGCGTCGATCTGCGGCCGTCGCGTGTGGAAATCGGTCGCCTCCTGGTAGGCATGAGCGATGCGCAGCGCCATCGCGTCGTCGAAGAGCGCGGAGGTGATCATCAGGCTCGTCGGCAGCCCGTCCTCGTCGAAGCCGTTGGGCACCGAGGTCGACGGCTGGTGCGTGTTGTCGAAGGTCGAGGTGTTACGGAACTTCCGCGTCACGCCGCGCTCGCCGTCCTCGATCGGTTCGGCCGTCACCGGCGAGGTCGGTACCACGTAGGCGTCGAAGTTGCCGAGCGCCTGCTCGAAGCAGCGCTCCACGAGCTTTCGCTGGTCGAGCGCGAGCGTGTAGTCCATCGCCTTGATCTCGACACCGGACTGCAGGCGACCGCGGACGAGTTCGCCGATCAGATACGGGCGCTGTTCGAGCGTCTCGCGCATGTAGGCGGCCGCCTCTGCCGCGAGGATCGGGTTGAGCGGGCCGCGCCAATCGCCGTGCCCGGCCATTGGCTCCACGCTGTCGATCGTTGCACCGAGGCCGCGCAGCACATCGAGCGAGACCTCGAAGTTGGCGAGCACCGCGTCCGTCGAGCCCTCCACCAGCGAGGGAATCACGGCCAGCCGCAGCCCGCTAGCGCCCTGAGCGAGCGTCGCGGTGTAGTCATCGCCCTCGCGCATCGCGGAGTCGAGGTCATCGGCGTCGGGGCCGGCCAGTACGTTCAGCATCAGCGCACAGTCCTCGGCGCTGCGAGCCATTGGCCCGGCGTGGTCGAGTGTGTTCGAGAGCGGGATGACGCCGCCGCGGCCGACGAGGCCGTAGGTTGGCTTGTGTCCGCTGATCCCGCAGAACGCGGCCGGGATGCGGATCGAACCGCCCGTGTCGCTGCCCAGCGCCCCGATCGCCTGCCCTCCCGCGAGCGCAGCCCCAGAGCCGCCGGAGGAGCCCCCCGGCACTCGGTCGAGCGACCACGGATTGTGCGTCGCCCCGTAGTGAGGATTGTTGGTCGTGCCGCCGTAGGCCAGTTCATGCGTGTTCGTCTTGCCCAGGATCACCGCACCTGCTCCGCGCAACAGTCGGACGCAGGTCGAGTCTTTGTCCGGTACGCGCTCGCGGTAGGCGCCGGTGCCCCCGGCGGTGACCACGCCGGCGGTGTCGTAGAGGTCTTTCACGCCGATGCCGATGCCGTCCAGGGGGCCGAGCCGTTCGCCGCGCTCCGTCCGCAGCTGCGATGCCTCGGCCTCCTCCAGCGCCGACTCGCGCATCAGCCGCACGTAGCTGTTGAGGCGACCGTCCGTCTCTTCGATCTGGTCGAACAGCGCCTCGGTGAGCGCCACGGGTGAGAGGTAGCCACTCTCGATGCTGCGGTTCGCCTCCGCGATCGTGTAGTAGCAGAAATCGAGGTTGGCCACGCTGCACTCCTAGGCTGTCCTTTTGGGGAGCGCATGATAGCAATGAATACGGCAGCCGGAGTCAGGTTCCGGTACGCAAGGCGGTGGTGGTTGACCGCCAGCTTCCACCTCCATACGCTCGCGCCCCTCCACACTCGGAGAGCCCGGGGACTGCAATGATCGACTTTGGCCTCGTAGATGCGGTGGACGCCGAGACGATCGGGCCACGCGGGGAGCGCACGTTCCGTATTCGCGCGCGGGCAGAGGCCAACCGCGCCTCGCTGTGGATGGAAAAGGAACAGCTCGCCAACCTCGGTCGGGCGTTCTCTCAGCTGCTGGCGGAGCGGTCGAGCAGGCGCGGCGCCGGGGGCGAAGCCGCACCCGACATGGGTGACTTCGGCGAGGATCCGGACGTCGACTTCCGCATCGCCCGCATCGGCCTCGACTTCGACAGCGAGCAGGAGCGCATCATCTTGCTCGCTGACGATCAGGAGGCGCTCGAACGTGGCGAGACGCCGGCGTTCCGAATGGAGATCTCGCGGGCGATGGCGCTGGCGCTGATCCAGCGCATCCCACCGATCGTCGATGCCGGCCGCCCGCTCTGCCCGCTCTGCCGCCAACCGCTCGAGGGCGACGGCAGCCACTTCTGCCCAGGCTCCAACGGCCACTCTGAACAACCGATCCCCGAGGCACTCGACGGCGAGTCTGAGGACCGTTAGAGGCACCTCGTCGCCGCGAGCGAACGGGTCCCCCGAGAGAACGGGTGAGAT
>DASCRM010000003.1:0-19549 GCA_034406555.1 Dehalococcoidia bacterium
GGCACGCATGCGGCGATCGGCGCGGAAATTGCCGGCCGCTTCCAGGTGCCCCGCGAGGTGGTGCACTGCATCCACGCCCACCACGAAGAGATCCGGCCCGAGACGACAGAGGCGCTGATCGTGATCATCGCCGACGCGATGTCCGGCTCCCGCCCCGGCGCGCGCCGCGAATCCTCCGAGCAGTACATCAAGCGACTAGAGGCGCTGGAGTCGATCGCCAATTCGTTCGATGGTGTCGATTCGTCGTTCGCCATCCAGGCGGGCCGCGAGGTCCGCATCATCGTGCAGCCGGAGCAGATCGACGACACCGACGCGATGCGGCTGGCGCGTGACGTCTCACGCAAGATCGAGGAGACGATGCAGTACCCCGGCGAGATCAAGGTCACGGTTGTGCGCGAGACCCGCGCCTCCGCCGTCGCCCACTAGTCATGCGCGTATTGATGGTTGGCGATGTCGTCGGTCGGCCGGGACGCACGGCGGTGACTCGCATCCTGCCGGGCCTACGCACCGAACTCGAGCTCGACTACGTCGTGCTCAACGGCGAGAACGCTGCCGCCGGGCGTGGTCTCACGGAAAAGATCGCGCGCGAGTTGCTGCGCGCGGGCGTGGACGTGATCACCTCCGGCAACCACATCTACGCCGTGCGCGAGTTCGTCCCCGCGCTCGATGGCCCGCTGCCGATCCTGCGGCCCGCGAACTACCCCCCACAGGCCGCCGGCCGAGGGGTCTTCAGCACCGGAAAGCTGACCGTGATCAACCTGATGGGCCGCGTCTTCATGGACGACACCTGCGACGACCCCTTCCGCACCGCCGACGCGCTGCTCGACGAGATCGACAGCGATACGACCGTCGTCGTCGACTTCCACGCAGAGGCGACCAGCGAGAAGCAGGCGATGGGCTGGTACCTCGATGGTCGCGTCGCCGCCGTCGTCGGTACGCACACGCACGTGCCAACCGCCGACGCGCGAATACTGCCCGGCGGCACAGCGCTCGTCACCGACCTCGGCATGGTCGGCATCTCGGACTCCGTGATCGGCGTCGATGTCGGCTCCGTGATCAACCGCTTCGTCAGCGGCATGCCGGGCCGCCTGCCGGTGGCCGATGGCGACGATGTCAACTTCAACTCCGTGATGATCGAGATCGACGACGCGACGAAGTGCGCCACCAGCGTCGAACGTATCGACCGTAAGGTGCTCGTATCGTGAGTATCGGCGACTTCCACATGCACTCGACCCAGTCGGACGGCGTGCTCTCGCCGACAGAGCTGATCGACCTCGCTGCCTCGCGCGGCATACGCGTGATGGCGCTGACCGACCACGACACGCTCGCCGGCGTCGAAGAGGCGATCGCCGCCGCTGCTCGCCACCCCGGCTTCACGCTGATCCCCGGCGTCGAACTCTCATGCGACGTGCCGGGCAGCGAGGTGCACATGCTCGGCCACTTCGTCGATCGCACGAACCGCGACTTCGTCGATCAGCTCGACCGCTTCCGTGCGGGGCGCGTGGAGCGTGCAGAGAAGATGGTCGCGACGCTCGACGGGCTCGGCGTGCCGATCGACTGGGACCGCGTGCTGGAGATCGCCGGCGAAGGGTCGGTCGGCCGACCACACGTCGCGCAGGCGCTGCTGGAGCAGGGCCACGTCGAGTCGATCACCGACGCCTTCGACCGCTACCTGGGCCGCAACAGTCCCGCGTACGCCGAGCGCGAGAAGCTCACGCCAACCGAAGCGATCGAGATGATTCGCAACGCGAACGGTCTCCCCGTCTTCGCCCATCCCTCGTTCACGAAGGATTACGAAGCGACCGCTGCCTCGCTCGCGGCTGATGGCCTCTTTGGCATGGAAGTCTTCTACAAAGCGTACCCGCCCGACCTGGTTCAGTCGCTCCACGAGCTCGCAACCTCGCTCGACCTCTTCGCCCTCGGCGGTTCGGACTACCATGGACTGGGTAACGACGACGATCGCGACCCCGGCGACATCCCGCTCCCCGATACCGTCGCGGAGGCGTATCTGGTAGCCGCGCGCGAAGCGGGTTGCGAGCTACCTGAACCCACGCCCGCCGGCTGACGCCGTCCGCCAACCGGCGAAGGGAGCAAACGGTCCCCTACTGCGAGACCCATCCCGACACCGAGACCGAGCTGCAGTGCGGTCGCTGCGGCAAGTACATCTGCTACCTCGACACGGAGCACACGCCCGGCGGTATCCGCTGCGTTGACTGCGCCGACCTGCGACGCCCACCGATGTACCAACTGGACATGCTCGACTTCGCGAAAGCCGCTGGCGCTGCCGCAATCACCGCACTACCGCTCGGCGTACTGGGTGCTGCCTTGCTGCCACCTCAAAGCTTCGCGAGCTTCTTCACGCTCGCGATCGCACTGCTGCTCGGCTTCGCCGCCGGGTCGGCCGTCAGCGCGGTGATCGAGCGAGTCAGCGGCAAACGAGGCATCGCCATGCAGCTGGTCGCAGCCACCTCGATCGTGCTCGCCGCGACACTGCGGCTCGTGGTCGGCAATGACCTCGACATCTTCATGCGTGATGTGGCTGGCGCGGTCGCAGCAGTCGCAGGCATCGCGTACGCGTGGAACCGACTGCGCTAGGGCGAAGCGGGACCGCTAGCCGAGTCGGTCGATCACGACAAGTGAGGCCAGCAGCGCGCTGCTCACCCCGGTGACCGCGGCCACCCGTCGTAACTCCGCTCGCAGGAAGGGTGCCTCGCGTTCGACGAGCCGCGCGGGGCGCGTCTCAGCCGTGCTCCTGGTCTCGCCAGTGCGCGACGCGGAGGCGCTCGCCTCGCCCGGCCGCGGCGGCAAGCGCCGCGGCTTCTGTCGTCTTCGCGAGCGAGGATTCCGAGGCATGCGCCCTCCGCGACGAGTCTAGCCCGCCCCTCTACATCATGCGAGGCGCAATCGGATCGGAACACGGATTGATCAGCGCCCGACAACACTCTAGCCTAGGGCGGTTGCCGCACCTCGCGGCCCCGTGGAGCAGCGGAGTGCTCGCGTCCCTGTCAAGGACGAGGTCGCCGGTTCAAATCCGGTCGGGGCCGCCATCAACTCACTTGCCAGACTCGCGACTCTTAGCGGGTTCGAGTCTCTTGGGGCGCCGAGCCCACCTCCTATCGGCGACTCGGCTCAGACCTCGCCGCTCGGTTACCGCCCGGTGAACTCCGGCTCCCGGCGCTCCATGAACGAGCGCACGCCCTCCGCACCGTCTTCCGTCTCGAAGAGCTTGCCGACGACCAGCGATGTCATGTCCTGGACCCGCGTCAGATCGGCATCTTCGACCATGTAGACGAGCCGCTTATGCGCCGCGGAGCTGAGCGGCGGACCTGCGGCGACCGTGGCTGCAAGCTCAAGTGCACGCTCGATCAACTGCTCCGCGGGCACGACCTCGAGTACGGCGCCCATCTCCAGCGCCTCCTGAGCCGTCACGCGGCGCCCGCTGAACATCAGCTCGAGCGCACGCTGCGTCCCGACCGCCCGTGGTAGGAAGTACGGCAGCCCGGCATCCGCCACGATGCCGCGCTTGGTCTGCGAGACCTGGAACATGGCGTCATCCGCCGCGATGCGAATGTCGCAGGCGAGCGCCAACGCCCAACCCCCGCCAACGGCGTAGCCATTGATCGCGCCGATGATCGGCACGTCGCAATGTCGCATCGTGTGTACGAGCTGTAGATGTGGATGGGACGGACGCCACGGCGGACGTTCCGAATCCGGGTCTGCGGCCGGAAAGCCACGGACATCCCCGCCCGCCGAGAATGCCCGTCCCTCGCCCGTGAGCACGATCGCCCGGACGCGGTACTGCCCCTGGTTGAGCGAGAGCAGGTAGCGGTTGAGCTGCGCGTTCATGTTGCCGCCCCACGAGTTGAGTTTGTGCGGGCGGTTCAGCTTGACGAGGGCGACCCCGTCCTGCTCGTCGATCAGCAGCTCGTCATACTCCTCAGTGGTCATGGCGGTACTCCCTCAGCCTGAGCTCGATGGCCCCGATAGTACGCTCAGCCGCGTTGGCTCGGTTGGCCGTCGATCATCCAGGCTCGGTCTGAAGGGCGCACGTGATCGCTATGGCATGGCCGACCGGCCCCGTGAGCCCCCCGGCTCCGCGTCACACACACCCCATCCATATAGTCGGACGCCCGTGCCGTCAGTCCATCTGCCGCATGCGGGGCACGTACGCCCAGAGGAGGATCGACAGCGCCACGAGCCCGACTCCGAGGCCCGCGAACGCGATCTCCGCACCGAACGCGTCCGAGAGCGCGCCCACCACGAACGTGCCAAAGGCCATCAGCTGGAACTGTGCCATGTAGATGCTCATCACGCGGCCGCGGTATTCGTCCGCCAGATGCGTCTGGAGCAGCACGCTCGTCAGGGTCTGCCGTCCCGCGGTGCCGAGTCCGATCACGAGCATGAAGACGCCGCCAAGGATGATTCCGCCTGAGTAGGCGAAGGCGACCAACCCCACCCCGATCAGTGCCGCGCTCGCCAGCAGGAGCTGGCCTCGCCATCGCTCCGCCATCGACGCGATCGCGAGCGCACCCACGAGCGACCCTGCTGCTGCGATCCCGTTCAGCACACCGATTGCGCCCGCTCCGGCGCCGAATACCTCGACCACGAAGCCCGGGAGCAGCATGCGATACGGCATGGCGAACATCGAGGTGGTGAAACCGACTCCGAGCACCGTAAGAACCGCGGGCGTCCGCCAGATGTAGACGAAGCCTCGCTTGATGTCGCCCAGTCCGCCACCGGTCTGCTTCGCCATCGACTCCGCCTGCGGCGCGGACGACCCTGAGGTGATCGGCATCATCGTCAGGACCGAGAGGAAGTACCCGGCGGCGATGCCGAAGTACGCCCACTCGCCACCCCACAACGCGACGGCGAACCCCCCGAGGGTCGGCGCGAACAGGCTCATGAAGTTCATGCCCGCCGAATTGAGCGCGATGGCACTCATCAGGTGTCGCTTGCCGACGATCTCCGGAAGGATCGCCTGTCGCGCCGGCATCATCGTCGCCATCATCACCCCGTGAACGGCTGAGGCCGCCATCAGGTGCGACACCTCCAGCCGATCGGCCAACAGCAGCAGTCCAATGATCAGCGAGGTCACAGCCCCCACCATCTGACCGACCTGCACGATGTATTTGCGCGCGAAGCGGTCCGCCAGCACACCGCCATAGAACGAGAGCGCCAGGCCGGGTCCGGCGCTGGCCAGCGCGAGCGTGCCGAGGGTGGAGAACGACCCGGTGAGCTCGAAGACCACGATTCCCCGCACCAGACCATCCGTCATCAGGGCGGCGAACATCGCGAGCGCCGAAACCGTGTACCAGCGGTAGGCCGGGATTCGTAGCGACTCGAACGCCTTGAGCGCGCCCACGGCCGTGCCGACCGATGGTGGAGTGCCCCCCCGAGGCGGGGCGGTCGATGTTACTGCGGCTGCGAGCGTCGCGGACGGCGCTGCGCCGTTGCCGTACACCCGTTGCGCGAGGTTGTAGGGGGCTCCGTTGGTCTCGCCCGTGCGAGGTGGCGCCGATGTCTCGCCGTAGACACGTTCCGCAAGGTTGTAGCGGCTGCCGTTGGACTCGCCGGGTGGAGGAGGCGTCGAAGTCCTCTGGTCATAGATGCGCTCGGCGAGGTTGTACGTCTCCACGGGGGCCTCGTCGCGCCCTTCAAGGCTCGCTGAGTCGCTCAGCGGACGAGGGTCCAACAGTTCCGTCACTATCGCCCTCGCTGGCGAGCAGTCGGAGGAACCGACCGGGCCCGCTCCCGACGAGAACCTAGCATGTGATCCCGTTCAGGGCCCCTGATCCTCGTCGATGCCCTCGTCTCGCCGCAACGCGATCACCAGGTACAACGCATCGGGCGACCCGCCTGACGACTCGCTGGCATCGCGAGTGCCGACTTCGAGCACGCGAGAGTTCGCACAGCGACGCATGCAGGTTGGAATCCCGCGTCGGGGCGCCCACTGCTCGGCGACCGACATGCTGCGACCACAGGTAGCGCCCGACAATCCAGATAACTCGTTCGAGGCCGCGCCACATGCTGCGTGGCGCCGGTCGTTGATGGAGACGGCTCATGAGACGACGTGCCGGCATCCTGCTCGCAGCGGCGTTCGTCGCTGAGGCATTGACGCTCAGTGGCGGCAGCGAGGGTGTGAGTGCCGATGACCTCGGCCTCGTCCACGACGATTCGACATCGACTCAAGTCGTCGGCCACGACCCGGCCGACAGCCTGGCGGAGGCGACCGCCAACGACCTCTACACCGCCGATCCGACCGCGGCCGCGTGCCATGACCCGATCCAGAGCGAGGCCGACTTCATCGATCCCTGCACCGTGGATTCGATCCCGGCCGGCTGCCCGAGCTACGTCGATCCGACCACGACCGCCACCAGTGCCACGACCGACCACGATCCCCTGACGAGCTTCCCGGTCGAGCACGACCCGCTGACCAGCGCAGGCCCAACGGCTGACGCTTGCTCGGTCGACCCGCTGCCCGCAGGTTGCCCGGGCTACGTTGACCCCACGACGCTGCCAGGATCTCATAACTCGCTCACGAGCGCGCCGAACGGCGACGACCCCACAACGCACGACCCGGTAACAAGTGCCCCGATCGGCGGTGGCACCGCCACGCACGGTCCCGCAACGAGCCTCTCGCCCGACCACGATGAGACGACCAGCCTCCCCGTCGGCCATGACCCGGTGATCAGCGGTGGTGGCGACTTCCACGACACGGCGGTCAGTACCTCGACCGGTGGCTTCCACGACCCGGTTGCGAGCGAGCAGGGGTTCCATGACCCGACCGCGAGTAGCGCCGGCTTTCACGACCCGGCCCTCAGTGGCACGCACGACCCCATCGCCAGCCAGTCGCTGACCGTTGCCCACGACATCGTGCTCAGCAGCGCGCACGATGCGACAGCAAGCGCCTTCCACGACCCGGCCGTCAGCGGATTCCATGACCTGACCTGCTCCGGCGCACACACCCCGGCACTCAGTGGCTTCCATGAGCCGGTGGTCAGCGCGGCACACACCGCAGCGTCGAGCCTGTTCCACGACGCGATCCTCAGCCAGACGGACGCCGCAGGCGGTCACGACCCCGGCATCAGTGGCTTGCACGACCCACGACGCCTTCGTGAGCGGCTTCCATGACCCGATCGCCAGCGGCGCGCACACTGCGGTCCTCAGCGGCAGCCACGACGCTGCATTGAGCGGCGGGCACAACCCGTTCGCCAGTGGCCTGCACACCGCACCGCTGAGCACCGCACATGACCCGACGCTCAGCGGTGCGCACGATGCCGCCTTGAGTAGCGATCACGCTCCGACGTTGAGCGCGGTGAGCCTCACGCTCCACAACGACTTCATCAGCACGATCCATGATCCGGTCGTGAGCACGGCGCACAGCGCGACGGACAGCGCCTTCCACGATGCCTTCGTCAGTGGTGTCCACAGCATCACCCTGAGTCAGGCGCATCACCCGGCCGGGAGCGGCGTGCACACAGCGTTCGAGAGTGGCCTACACCGCCGACCTCAGCAGCGCACACGACCCGACGATCAGCGGCGGGCACAGCGCGGACATCAGCGGGTTCCACGACGCCGTGTTCAGCGGCGGCCATGACGCCGCCCTGAGCGTGCTGCACGACCCGGTCGCCAGCGGCTCGCACAACACGACCCTGAGCGGTGCGCACGAGCCCTCGTTGAGCGATGCTCGGTGGCGGTCACGACCCGGCGGTCAGCGTGCTCCATGACCCGACGGCCCGCACGGCCGCGCACTCCGCGGTAATCAGCGGGCTGCACGACGCAGTCGTCAGTGCCACGCACGATACAACCGTCAGCGCGGCGCACACGCCGGACCTGAGCGGCGGCCATGACGCGGTGCTGAGCGCCTCGCACGACCCGATCTCCAGCACCTGGGGTGGCGCGGACGGCACACTGTCGGTCTTCGATTTCGGCGACCTCTTCGGCACCGCCACCAGCCAGCCGATCGTGATCGAAGACTCTGCCTCAGCGTTCTTCGAGCTGGACAGTCCGGCCGGACTGTTCTTCAGCCCGAGCCTCGGTCACGGCACCTCACCGGTGTTCTTCGCGACATCCCTGGCGCAAGAAGCGACCACGCCCGAGACCGCGCTCGGCGACAAGCTGGCCCTGAGCCTCGGTCTGCAGGCCGGTGCACAGCGGCTGGTGCTCGACTTGGGGGCGCAGGTGATCGTCCCGGCGGACTTCACGTTCACTCCCGACTGGGACGCGCCGCCGGTCGGCTCGATCTTTGACCTTGGCACCAAGACAGACGGCCTGATCCTCGCACCCGTTGGCTCAACGCTGCCGGCCGGGCTGGCCGGGTGGAACCAGGACTTCTTCCTGCCGGGCTCGACCACCTCCGTGAAGATCGGGGTCTGCTCGGTTGTCTTCACCGGGGCGAGCGGGATGAAGGTCGAAGACTTCGCAAAGTCGATCACCACCGGACTGGAGTCGATCCTCCGCTTCGATGCGCCGACGCGGACATGGGGCAGCTACGCCCCGGTCGCCCGTCCTTCGCGAATCAGATATCGACGCTGACCTCCGGAGACACGCTCTTCATCAAGTCGACGGCAGCATCCTCGTTCAAGCAGGTCGACCTGCTGAGGCGCGACGGCTCCCCGCGAACCGTCGCGCTGCTCAAGGGTTCGAACTTCGTCTCGTACACGGGCGCGACGGGCGATGTCGGCGCGGTGTTCGCCCGGATCCCCGGCCTACAGACGGCACTGAGGTTCGATGGCGCGACTCAGACCTGGCTCTCGTACTCGGCCTCAGCACCCTCGTTCGTGAACACCCTGAAGACATTCTCGCGCCTCGATGGGCTCTTCCTGATCGTCGACGGCCCGGCGTCATGGGGCTTCGCCGAGGCACCGTAGGCGAACGCGACTCCGCCACTCGACCGCGGCGCGGGCCGGCTGCGAGCGCCGACGCGGTATAGTTCCCGCCTGATAGCGCGCGCGTTTACTCGTCCGAGTTACGGGCGCCACGCGGGCACGCCCACACTCATCAAGCGAAATCGCACCGACGGGAGCTTTCCATGCAAGTCCAGGACCTTCTCCGATCGCAGTTCAGGCAGGCGCACACGATCATCGAGCAGGTGATCGACGACTGCGACGACGCGGCGCTCACGAACATCGTCGGCGGGAACGTCGGCTCGATCTCGGCGATCTACGCTCACACCGTCTTCGACGAGGACGGCTGGATCGCCGGCGTCGATGGCAGCGACCGGCTGTGGGAGGCGGGCGACTGGGCCGCGAAGACGGGCCTGGATATCCCGGGAGCGATGCAGACCCAGGAGTGGGCGCAGTCCGGAACGTTCTACGACGTCGCCGCCTTCCGCGAGTACGCGCTGGCCGTATACGCCCGTACCGACGAATACCTGTCCAACGCCTCGGACAGCGACCTCGACACTGAGGTTGCGGCCGGCGGTGGCAAGATGCCCGCCGCGAAGTGGGTGGGCGCGGTCGGCCTCTGGCACGTGATGTCGCACCAGGGCGAGATCTCGGCCCTGAAGGGTGCGCAGGGGCTCAAGGGGCTGCCCTTCTAGTGGCTCGCGGCCCGGATGCTGGTCGGCATCGTCTTCCGCCGCGTCTCCGCCGTCGTCCGAGGGCGGCGGCTCCGGCTGATCGGCGTCGCCCTCCGCCGCGTCTCCGCCGTCGTCCGAGGGCGGCGGAGTCGAGCCGGGCCGCCATCTCGAATCGGCAAAACGGCGGTAGCTCGCCGCGATCGTGCTCGCCGGACGGCTCGGTGTACCGTTGTCGTCGAGGGTCGCGTCACGGAATGCGCCCCCGATTGATGGGATGGCACAGCGATGGTCTTCAGGAGAGTCACACGACACGTCGAGCTTCAGAACATCGAGTTCGTCTGCGACGGCCCGTTCTACGGCGCCGCGCCCGACCCCGTCCCCGCCGTGCAGATGGCGCCCCGCTGGTACAAGGACGCGAAGCCACTGCTCGAGGGGGAACAGGCATGGGGAGCGGATCTCGCCGCTGACGGCAGCGTCGAGAGCAGCTCGCCACGCTCGACGTTCAAGAACTGCGTGCCGTTTCTCGACGCGATGACCTTCGGCTACGTGATCCCGCTCTGGAACGACCTCGTCTACGAGTGGAAGAACGACCGCACGTATTTCTCATGGCCCGGCGCATCGCAGCTGATCGCGATCCACCCCGACCACCAGGTCGCGGGCGTCCCGGGCGCCGAGCACGCGCTGGACAAGACTGCCTACAAATTCGAATCCCCGTGGACGGTGAAGACACCGCCGGGTTACTCATGCCTCTTCGTCGCCCCACTCAACCACTTCGAAGATCGCTTCCAGGTGGTGAGCGGCGTGGTGGATACCGACGAGTATCACACCCGTGTCTCATTTCCGTTCTTCTGGAACGCCGAGGGAACCAGCGGCACGCTGCGGCTCGGCGACCCGCTGATGCAGGTGATCCCGTTCAAGCGCGACCGTTTCGAGATGACGGCCCGGGAGTCGACCGACGATGAGAAGAAGGAGACGCGACGCATCCAGCGTCTGATCTCCAGCGTGGCGCAGTACGCCTACCGCCTGAACTTCCACAAGCAGAAGTCGTTCAAGTAGCACCCGCCGCTCACTGCGGCCCTCGTCCGCCGATCAGCACCCGCTCGACCGCGCCCGACGCGTAGCCATCGAGTAGCTCGGCGATCTCATCGACGAGTGCGCGGTGGTAGCGTTCCCCAACCTCCGCGATGTGCGCGCGTTCGTGGCGGCGGTACGCAGCCAGCCAGTGTTCCATCACCGCGCCCGCCTCGGCGCTGCGGGACTCGGCGAAGCAGCCTTCGAGGCCTGCGCCGGCGAGCGTCGCCACGACTTGCTCCGGGACGCCGGCTTCGAGGCTCAACAGCACCGCCAGCCCCCGGCCCGGCTTCAGTAGGCGCCGCGCCTCTGCGGCCAGCGTGACGAAGTCCGCACCGAAGCCATCGAGGCAGACGAGCGCGTCGAAGGTCGCGTGCCCGAACGGCAATGCCCGAACGTCCGCGAGTGCGACAGCGGTCGGATCGCCGCCCCGTCGCGCGCCTGCACCCAGCCGCAACCCGACGGCTGAGCAGTCGATGCCCGTCACTACAGCGCCGGTACGCTCCGCGTACCAGCGCGCGACCCCGCCCGTGCCGCACGCGATGTCGAGCACCCAACGCCCTGGCCCGACGCTCGCCACCTCCGCCAACCGCACCAGCTCCGCATCGTCCGCGTACCCGAGCTGTCCGACGTAGGCGTCGCCAAGCGCCTCACGCCCGATCAATGCGTGCGTCGCACTCGCAGCTAGCGTCGCGTAGAGGGCATCGAAGTACGGCCCAACGGCGGCGGGCTCGTAGCGGGCGGATTGGAGGATGGGGTCAGGGTGCGGCCGAGCCGGCGCTGATCGGGACGGTCTCGGCCAGTACGCCATCCAGCCACTGCAGCTCGACATCAAGGTGCGCCAGCGCACGCTCAGAGATGCGGCGACCCGCGCTGTCGGCCGGGTGACTCTCGATCATCGTGACGTGGTGCGGCCGCTGCTCGGCCGTGGCGTCGCGTCGCTCTCGCAGCAGCGAGTGCACCTCGTCTGGTGGCAGCGCGCGGCTGAAGAGGATTCCCAGGTCGGCGGACTGCGCATCGGTGTGGGCGGTGCGCATGTTCTCGCGCAGCAGCTCGAGGAATCGCTCTCGCCCGACCGCCGTCAGGTCGTAGACCTTACGCTCCGGCCGGCGGCCGACTCGCTTCGTCGTCGTCGCGACGAGCCCTCGCGCGGCGAGCCTGTCGAGGCGGCTGTAGGCGGTGGAGGGTTTGAGACCCCAGAACATCGGGAGGTGATTCTCGATCACCTCGTTGAGCTGGTAGCCGTGCATCGCGGACCCGGAGAGCAGGCCGAGCAGCAGCAGTTCGTCGCTCATGCTCGCCGCCTTCCCGTTGCTACTCGCCGAAATACTCGACTTCGATTATCCTCCGTTCGGCTATCGAAGGCCACAACGACGCGAACTTCGCCACTCTCCACGTGACCACGAACGAGAACGTAGGCACCCGAGATGATGGCACACGGAGCCGGATCGGCGGACTGGGGCGACAAGAAGGACAACTCGACCGACTGGTCGCTGCTCGGTCGCATCCTCAGCTACGCCCGCCCCTATCGGAAGCTGATCCTCCTCACCTTCACGCTGGTATTCGTCTCGGCCGCGCTCAGTCTCGTCCCGCCGCTGCTGATCAAGCAGATGATCGACGGCGCGATCCCCTCCGGCGACCGCTCGCAGCTGGTGGTGCTGGCCGCCGCGATGATCGCCATCCCCGTGTTCACCGGGCTGGTGCAGGTCGCCCAGAACTGGGGCAACACGATCATCGGCCAGCGCATGATGCACGACGTCCGCGGCCAGCTCTACAACCATGTCCTGCACATGCCGCTCAGCTTCTTCACCACCACCCGCAGCGGCGAGATCATGACGCGCCTCACCAACGACGTGAACGGCGTACAGCAGGTCGTGACTACCGGCTTCACCAACGTGATGACCAACTCCGTCACCGTGATCACGACGGTCGGGGTGATGGTCTGGCTCGACTGGCGACTCGCGATCGTTGCATTGATCGCCCTGCCCGCCTTCGTCCTGCCCACACAGAAGTTCGGCAGCTTGCGCTTCCGCTCCGGCCGCCGCGTGCAGGCCGCGCTGGGCGAGATGACGATGATCGTCCAGGAGAAGCTCAACATCTCCGGCGCAGTGCTGGTGAAGTCCTTCGGCCGCGAAGAGCAGGAGCAAGAGGAGTTCGAGGACTCTTCCGCTGATGTGATGAAGGAGCAGATCTCCGCCAGCATGGTCGGCCGCTGGTTCTTCATGGTCGTCACGCTCTACGGCGCGGTCGCCCCGGCGATGGTCTACGGCTACGGCGGCTGGCTGGTGATCAACGGCGACATGCTTGTCGGTGAGGTCGTCGCGTTCGTCTTCCTCGTCAATCGGCTCTTCGGGCCCGTCTCGCAGCTTTTCAGCGTGCATGTCGACATCGCCGGCTCGTTCGCGCTCTTCGAGCGCATCTTCGAATACCTGGACATGCGACCGTCGATTGCGGAGCCGGAGGACCCGACCCCCCTGCCGACGCAGGACCGCAGCGTCGCGTTCGAGGGCGTGAGTTTCGGCTACGACGCCGACACGCCGGTGCTCAAGGACGTCTCGTTCGAGGCGACACCGGGCGAACTGGTCGCCCTCGTCGGCCCCTCCGGCGCGGGCAAGACGACCGTCACCTACCTCGTCTCGCGGCTCTACGATCCCGACTCCGGCGCCGTCTCACTGGGTGGCAACAACGTGCGCGAGCTCGCGTTCACGACGCTCACCGATCACATCGGGATGGTCACCCAGGAGACCTTCCTCTTCCACTCCTCCGTGAAAGACAACCTGCTCTACGCGAAGCCTGACGCGACCGATGAGGAGATCGAGGTGGCCGCGAGGGCGGCGCACGTGCATGAGGTCGTTGAGAAGATGCCGAACGGCTACGACACGATGGTCGGCGAGCGCGGCTACCGCCTCTCCGGCGGCGAGAAGCAGCGCATCGCGATCGCCCGCATCATCCTCAAGGATCCGCGCATCCTGCTGCTCGACGAAGCCACCAGCTCGCTCGACAGCGAGAGCGAGCGGCTGATCAAGGAAGCGCTCGGGCCGGTGATGGAGACACGCACCTCGGTCGTGATCGCGCACCGCCTCTCGACGATCATGGCCGCCGACCAGATCCTCGTGATGGACGGCGGGCAGATCGTGGAACGCGGTAAGCACGACGAACTGGTCGCGCTTGGTGGCCTCTACGCGAAGCTCTACCACGAGCAGTTCAAGGACGGCGCAGTCGAGTTCGACGCCGAGCTGATCGACGCTGGCGACGCCAATGACACCGAGCCGAGCGAGGATGGCAACGGCAAGACTCCGGCGGCGATGCCGCCGCACGGTATGCCCGCGCACGCGATGGGCGGTGGCGGCGGCAAGATGCCGCCTCACGGCACGGGCTAGGCACCAGCGAGGCCTTCCAGACAGCCCTCGACCGCGTCGCTGATGCCCTCGATGTCCGTCGGCTCGTAGCGGGGCTCGGGCGCGTCCGGGTCGTCGCTGACGATCGCGACCAGCTCGCCACGGTCGGGCAAGCGCAGGTCGGGCCCCTGTTCTGCTCGGTGCACCGCGATCGTCGGCAGGTCGTCCTCGTTGTAGCCCTCGACGATCACCAGATCGACGCTGCCGGCGAGCATCGCCAGCAGCTCATCGAGCGGCGTCTCGGTCGCGGGCAGTCGCAGCACCGTCTCCTCTGCGAAAACGCCGCCGACGGCCGAGGCGCCGGCCTCGCGGTAGCGCTGCGTGTCTTTGCCCTCGTGGTCCGGCGGGGCAGGGTGCTTGGTCGCGTGCTTGATCACGCCGACGCGGTAGCCGCGCCGGCCGAGCGCCTCGACCAGTCGCACGCCAAACAAGGTCTTGCCGGAGTTGGACCAGCCGGTCAGCCGGATCGCCGGGGCACGTCGTAAGCGCTCGTCCGTCACCTGAGATCACCCATCTCAGATAGCGACCGGGCTCGTGTGGTGGTGCACCATCCGCCACTCGTCGTCTTCGAGCGCGAAGACGTTCGTCGTCGCCAGTGCGCCGCCCCCCACGATCTCACGGCAGAGCACGTAGCCGACATCACCCAGCTCGTGCGCGGACTCCGCACCGACGAAGACGCGCGGCTGCTCCGCGTTTGCCAGGATGCCTCGCCAACTCTCCATCACCTGTTCGCGACCGGCAAGCGCGTTCCAGCCCGGGTGCACGCAGGCGACCGGAGCGCTGCGCGCCCAGAGCGCGTCCATCGCACCCACGTCGCCCGCGTTGAAGGCGGCGTAGAAGGCGGCATTAGCCGCCAGCAGGTCAGCCGGCATGTCCCCTCCCGACTCCGATCTCGCGTAGTTAGTCCGAATCCGCCTCGTACAGCGCATCGCGCTTCTGCTTGAAGGCCTCCCAGCCGCCAGCCGCCAGCTCATCGAGCACGCCCGCTCGGTCGTCCGAGGAGAGCGCCCGGATCGCCTCGTCGTCGCGGTAAGCGAGCGCGTCCCGGAACCCGGCCAGTTCGTAGCTGCGGTTCACCAGCGCCTTGTTCGTGCGCACCGTGTCCTGCGGCAGCGCAGCGAGCTTACGGGCGATCGCATCGACGGCAGCGTCGAGTTCGTCCTCCGGCACGACGCGGTTGATGAGGCCGAGGCGCAGCGCGTCCTGCGCATCGACGATCTCGCCGAGCATCAGCAGCTCCTTCGCCTGCTTCATGCCGACGAGGAAGGGCGCGATCAACGTCGGAGGGCCGAAGCCGTGGCGAATCTGAATTTCCCCGAGTTGCGCATTATCGGCGGCGATCGTCATGTCGCAGACGCCCGCGAGCTCACTGCCCTGCCCGACCGCGTGGCCTCGCACCTTCGCGATCACCGGCTTCGGGAAGCCCCATATCCGCAGCTGCACCTCCGTGCCGCTGGGTGCCGGATCGTCATCCGGGTAGAGCGAGGCGTAGAGATCACCTCCGGCACAGAAGGAGCGGCCCGCCCCGGTGAGGATCACGACGTTCACCTCGTCATCCGCCTCCGCGCGGTCGAGTGCGGCGTCGAGCAGGCGCTGCACGTTCTTGTTCAGTGCATTCAGCACGATCGGGCGGTTCATCGTGATGCGGGCGATTCCCTCGGCCGCTTCGTAGAGCACGTCGTTGGGTCCGGGGGGCGGGATCTCGATGCCGTCGGGCGTCTTCTTCACCTCGGTCATCGGCGCTCCCGTCGCAGGTGGTCGCAGATCGCGGCCAGCGTGCCTCCCCGGCCGGACAGTGGCAACCCGTCGCACCGGACGGACGCGACACGAAACTCCCGCCCCGGGCCCCTTGAACTACGCGCGTGGTGGACGCACGATAGTTGTAAGCGCCTCAACAAAGACTTCCAGCACTACGTAATGACGGGATGGCTAGCCCATGGCAAGCCATGCCGCGACTTCGGGTCGAATCGAGAGCCCGCAGTCGCATCCACGAAACCAGCTGCTGCACTACGTTGCCCGCTACAAGTGGCACTACGCGGGTGGCCTGATCGCGCTCGTCGTCGCCTCGTTCCTGACGATGCTGCCGCCGGTGATCTTGCGCATCGCGATCGACGACCTCGCGGAAGGCACGACCCGCTCGCGACTGGTCACGCTGGGCGGGCTCGTCGTGATGATTGCGATCGTCGAGAGCGGCATTCGCTTCATCGGACGGCTGCTCGTCTCCAGCCGCGCACGCTGGATCGAATACCACCTGCGCGACGACCTGACCCGGCGCTTCCTGCTGCTCGACCAGCAGTTCTACCTGCGTTCACGCACGGGCGACATGATGGCGCGCGCGACGAACGACCTGAACTGGGTCCGCGACTTCATGGGGCCCACCTTGAACGACATCTGGCGCACCGCCGTGATGCTGGTAATCGGCCTCATCTTCCTCTTCTCGATCGATGTGCAGCTGACGCTGATCGCGATCGGCTACTTCCCGATCGTGATCGGCATCATCACGCTGGTCGAGACGACCCTTGAGGAGCGGTTCCGCGCCATCCAGGATCAGTTCGGGCACCTGACCAATCGAGCGCAGGAGAACATCTCCGGTATTCGCGCGATCAAGGCCTACTCCCAGGAGCAATCGGAGATCGAGTCGTGGGACGCCGACAACCGCGAATTGATGCGCCGCGCCCTCTCCTTCGGCCGCTGGGTCTCGGGCTTCTTCCCGATGATGATCCTGGCGACCGGCCTCGGCACCGCGCTGGTGATCTGGTTCGGCGGCCGCAAGGTCGTCGCGGGCGACATCTCGCTCGGCCAGTTCGTGCAGTTCAACGTCTACCTGGCGCTGCTCGCCAGCCAGCTAGCGGTCGTGGGCTGGGTCGTCTCCTCGTGGCAGCAGTTCATCGCCTCCATGGGCCGCATCAACGAGACCCTGCGCGAACAGCCCGTGATCGACGAGCCCGACGACCCCCGCATGCTGGACACCATCCGAGGCGAGATCGAGTTCGCGGACGTGAGCTACGGGCATGATGGCCGCCCCGGGCTTGAGCACTTCAATCTGCACATCCCGGCCGGCTCTACGGTCGCGATCGTCGGTGAGACCGGCTCGGGCAAGACCACGATCGTCGACCTGCTCGCCCGCCTCGTCGACCCGTCGGAGGGGCGCGTCACCATCGATGGGGTCGACGTGCGCGAGCTCTCGCTCAAGCAGCTCCGCGATGCGATCGGCGTCGTGCCACAGGAGGCGTTCCTCTTCTCCGACTCGCTCTACGAGAACGTCACCTTCGGCCGCATGGACCCTCCGCAGGCCGAGATCGACGAGGCGATGACGACGTCGCAGCTCTCTGCCGACCTCGAGCAGCTCGGCGGCGGACTGACGACGATGATCGGTGAGGGTGGAGTGACGCTCTCCGGCGGCCAGAAGCAGCGGGCCACGCTGGCACGCGCGCTGCTCAAGCGACCGCCGATACTCGTGTTGGACGACTCGCTCTCTCACGTCGACACGCACACGGAAGAGGAGATCCTTCGCCGGCTGCGCGGCTTCATGGCCGACCGCACGACGATCCTGATCGCCCACCGCACCTCCACGCTGATCTCGGCCGACCGCATCGTCGTGCTACGTGACGGCGTGATCGCCGAGGACGGCTCGCACGAGCAGCTGCTCGACCACGGGGGCATCTACGCCAACTTCTACCGCCAGCAGCTACTCAGAGAGCAACTGGATGAAGACCAGGACGACGAAGCGCCGAGCGCGGACGGGGGGCAGCCGTAGTGGCAATCGCATTCAACGAAGAAGACGAGCTGCTCGGGGACGTCTACGACGTGGCGCTGGCGCGCCGGCTGCTCCGATACGTCCGGCCGTACCGGCGCTGGGTGATCGTCGCGGTCGTGCTGCTGCTCGGTATCGCCGGCCTCGAACTGGTCGGCCCGCTGATCATCCGCGAGGCAATCGACGGCCAGATCGCGCAGGGCCGCACCGACCGCCTGACGCTGCTGACGGTCGTGCTGATAGGCACGCTGCTCACGCTCTCGGCGCTGCGCTACGCACAAGAAGTGCTGATGATCTACGTCGGTCAGCGCGTGCTGATGGACATGCGCACAGAGCTGTTCGCACACCTCCAGCGGATGTCGATCTCGTACTACGACCGCAACCCCGTCGGCCGGCTCGTTACGCGGCTGACGAATGACACCGCGGCAATCGAGGCGGTGATCTCGCAGGGGTTGGTCACGATGATCACGAACATGCTGATGCTGTTCGCGATCATCGGCGTGTTGCTCGTCCTCGACTGGAAGCTCGCACTGGTGATGTACGCGCTGCTGCCACCGCTGGTCTTCGCCGTGCGCTACTTCGCCGCGAAACAGCGCGACATCTTCCGCGAACAGCGGATGTGGCTGGCGCGCATCAACGCCTACTTGAACGAGATGATCTCCGGCATCACTGTCGTCCAGCTCTTCAACCGTGAGCGCGAGAATCTGCGACGCTTCGACGTCCTCAACCGGGGCCACCTCAGCGCGCACCTGCGCTTCCTGCTCTGGTACGCGATCTTCGAGCCGACCGTCGTACTCTTCGGCGCGGCGACGACGTCCGCGATCATCTGGTACGGCGGCGGGCGCGTGATCGACAGCACGCTCACCATCGGCACACTGGTCGCGTTCACGGTCTACATGCAGCGCTTCTACTGGCCGCTGCGCGAGATCTCCCAGCGCTACTCTGGCATCCAGCAGGCGATGGCCTCCGCCGAGCGCATCTTCGGCATCATGGACGAGGCGGAGGAGATCACCGACCCGCTGGAGCCGCGCAAGCTGATCGACGTGCGCGGGAAGATCGAGTTCCGCAATGTCTGGTTCGCCTACATCGACGAGAACTGGGTGCTGCGTGACCTCTCGATCACGGTGCAACCCGGCGAGTCGATCGCGGTCGTCGGCGCAACCGGCGCGGGCAAATCGACGGTCACCGCCCTGCTCAGCCGCTTCTACGACATCCAGCGTGGTCAGATCCTGATCGACGACATTCCGATCGTCGACCTGGCGCAGCACGACCTCCGCCGCCACGTCGGCATCATGCTGCAGGACCCGTTCGTCTACACCGACACGATCGAGGAGAACATCCGGCTGCGCGACCGCAGCATCGATGGCGCTCGCGTGCGTGCAGCAGCCGAGTTGATCGGCGCCGACCGCTTCATCCAGCAACTGCCTGATGGCTTCGAGACGATGTTGGCGGAACACGGCGCGAACCTGTCGACGGGCCAGAAGCAGCTGCTCGCGCTGGCCCGCGTCGCTGCCTTCAACCCGGAGATCGTGCTGGTGATGGACGAGGCGACGGCGAGCATCGACCCGGACACGGAGGCGATCATCCAACGCGGTATCCGCGAGGTGATGTTGAACCGCACCTCGATCGTGATCGCGCACCGCCTGAACACGATCCGGTCGGTCGACCGCATCATCGTGCTCGACCATGGCGAGGTCGTGGAGGACGGCACCCACGAGCAGCTACTGGCTGCGGGCGACCAGTACGCGCGGCTCTACCAGCTTCAGTACAAGGACCAGGACGTCACAGTCCAGGGCGGTTAGCCCG
>DASCRM010000004.1:0-11588 GCA_034406555.1 Dehalococcoidia bacterium
TGAGCACCGCCTGATCGACGATGTCGTGGCACAGGTGATGAAGGGCCGAGGTGCGGTCGTCTGGGCTTGCAAGAACTATGACGGCGACGTGCAGTCCGACATGGTCGCCCAGGGCTACGGGTCGCTGGGGCTGATGACCTCTGTGCTAACCACCCCCGACGGCCAGACCGTCGAGGCGGAGGCCGCTCACGGCACCGTGACGCGCCACTACCGCCAGCACCAGGAGGGCAAAGAGACCTCGACGAACCCGATCGCCTCGATCTTCGCCTGGAGTCGCGGGCTCGCGCACCGCGCCAAGCTGGACGGCAACGATGAACTGGCCTCCTTCTCGGGGACGCTGGAGCGTGTGTGCATTGAGGCGGTCGAGGGCGGAGATATGACAAAGGACCTGGCGCTGCTGATTGGCCCCGATGCGCCGTGGCTCACGACGAATCAGTTCCTGGACAAGTTGGACGAGGGGCTCCAGGCCGCCATGGCCTGACCGCGGGGGTCGAACGGCCCGTGCCCGACGTCCGTCGATATGCGAAAACCCGTAGGAGTGAGAGGAGCGCAGCCGTGCGTAAGAAAGTAACGATCGTGGGCGCCGGGAACACCGGCGCGAACACGGCTCTATCGATTGCCAGCCTCGACATCGCTGATGTTGTGCTGATCGACATCGTCGATGGGCTGCCGCAGGGCCGTGCCCTCGACATCGCGCAGGCCGGGCCGTGGCTCGACTTCAGCATCGCGGTCAGTGGTACCACCGACTGGACCGACACGGCCGACTCAGACGTCGTGATCATCACCTCCGGCGTGCCCCGCAAGCCGGGCATGACGCGCGAGGACCTGCTGGGGACGAACGCGAACATCGTGCGCAGCGTCGTCGGCAACGTCGTGCAGCACTCGCCGGAGACGATCCTGATGATCCTCGCGAACCCGATGGACGCGATGTGCCACGTGGCGCTGGCCGCCAGTGGGTTCCCGTCGAACCGCGTCGTCGGCCAGGGCGGGATGCTGGACAGCGCACGCTTCCGCACCTTCCTCGCGATGGGTACCGGCACCTCCGTGAAGGACGTCAACGCCTGGGTGCTGGGTGGCCACACTGAGGCAACGATGGTGCCGATCATCTCCAACGCGAACATCGGCGGCGTGCCCGTCTCGAAGCTGCTGCCGGCCGACGAGGTGCAAGCGATCGCCGACCGCGCCGCCGGTGGTGGCGCGGAGATCGTCGAGCTGATCAAGACCGGCTCCTCGGCAGTCGCTCCGGCCGCCTCGCTGCGCAAGATGGTGGCGGCGATCCTGTTGGACGAGAAGCGCGTGCTGCCCTGCTGTGCCTTGCTCAGCGGTGAGTACGGCATCAACGACGCCTACGTTGGCGCGCCCGTCACGCTCGGCGCTGGTGGCATCGAGGCGATCCACGAGATCGAGCTCAGCGACACGGAAGCGGCCGACATGAAGGCCGCAGGCAAAGCGGTACTCGAACTCGTCGCGCAGACACCCGCCGGGGAGTAACCCCGATCCGAGAACCAACGCCGAGCACCAGCGCAACAGCAGAATCGAGCGACCGATGGCCGAGGCGACTCGCACCGAATCCGACAGCATGGGGACGCTGGAAGTCGCCTCCGACCGTTACTGGGGCTGCCAGACGCAGCGTTCGCTGCAGAACTTCAAGATCGGCGGCGAACGCATGCCGCGCCCGATCATCCGCGCCTTCGGCATCGTGAAGCACGCCTCCGCGACCGTGAATGAGGACCTCGGCAAGCTCGACGAGGAACTCGCTAATGCGATCCGGCAGGCGGCGCTGCAGGTGATCGACGGGGATCTGGACGACCACTTTCCGCTCGTCGTCTGGCAGACCGGTTCCGGCACGCAGACGAACATGAATGCGAACGAGGTGATCTCTAACCGCGCGATCGAAATCCTCGGCGGTGAGATGGGCTCCAAGACGCCCGTCCACCCGAACGACCATGTCAACATGTCACAGTCCTCCAACGACACCTTCCCCGGCGCGATGTCTGTATCGACGGCGGAGCAGGTCGTTGGCGTGCTCGTGCCCGGGCTCAAGCACCTCCACGAGGCGCTCGCGGGGAAGGCGGAGGCGTTCAAGGACGTCGTGAAGATCGGGCGCACACACCTGATGGACGCCGTGCCGCTGTCGCTCGGCCAGGAGTTCTCCGGATACGCGCAGCAACTGGAGAACGGCATCGCCCGCGCCGAGGCCGGCCTGCCGAGGCTCTACGAGCTGGCCCTCGGCGGCACTGCCGTCGGCACCGGGCTGAACTCGCACCCGGAGTTCGCGGAGCGCGTTGCGACAGAGATCGCGAAGCTGACGGGCCTGCCCTTCGTGACCGCGCCCAACAAGTTCGAGTCGCTGGCCGCGCACGACGCGCAGGTCGAGCTCTCAGGGCACCTGAAGACGATCGCCGTCTCGCTGATGAAGGTCGCGAACGACATCCGCATGCTGGGCTCCGGCCCTCGCGCGGGGATCGGCGAACTGCGGTTGCCGGAGAACGAGCCCGGCTCCTCGATCATGCCCGGCAAGGTGAACCCCACCCAGCCCGAGGCCATGACGATGGTCTGCGCGCAGGTGATCGGCAACGACGTAGCGGTGAACATCGGCGGAGCGACTGGGCACTTTGAGCTCAACGTCTTCAAGCCCGTGATCGTCTACAACACACTGCAGAGCATCCGCCTGCTGGGCGACGCCGCGATGTCGCTGACCGACAACTGCGTAGCCGGCATCGAGGCAAACACCGACCGCATCGACGAGCTGATGCAGTCCTCGCTGATGCTCGTCACCGCCCTCAACCCACACATCGGCTACGACAACGCGGCGAAGGTGGCGAAGAAAGCCCACACCGAGGGCACGACGCTACGCGAGGCGGCGATCGAACTCGGCATCCTCACGGACGAGCAGTTCGACGAGTGGATCGACCCAGAGGCGATGACCCGGCCCTAGGGGCCTTCGGCCCACCCATAGGAAGCCCCTCCCCGCACCCTGCAACCCTGTCCGGGGCAACACACAACCCCGCTCGGGGCTCAGACCGGCGAGGCGACTCCGAGCGCGTCCCTGACCGCTGGCAGCACCTCGCGTGCCATGCGCTCCATGTAGAACGGGCCGCTCTTCTCGTGCGGCAGCCGGTTCGAGGGCGGCTGCGGCACGACGATGTCGATCTCGCCGTGGGCCTCGCGTACCGCCGTCAGCGCCTCGATCATCTGTGCCGTGACCTCGGCCGGCCCACCGTAGAAGACGAAGGCGTCTGCGGCTTCCGGCGGCAGGAACGTCAGGTGCTCGCCAGCGGCAGCGAGATCGGCGGTGTGGTGGAAGTCTGGGCGAATCGTCTCTCGCTTCAGCTCGTCGGGTGATGGCCCGTCCCACGTCAGTCCCGCACCGTCGAAGAGCGTCGTCGTGTGGTCGTAGTAGCCCGCGACCATCGTGCGGCCGATGCGCAACGCGCGTTCGGGTTCGTCCACGAGCGCGGTGTGCACGATCAGACCGAGCTTCACCTCGGCGGGGTCGCGTCCCGCCTCCTCGACGCCCGCACGCACGGCATCGACGGCGAACGCGATGTTCGCCGGGTCGCGGCCGCCGCGGATGAAGACACCGTCCGCGACGCGGCCCGCCGCACGCAGCATCTTCGGCCCGGCAGCAGCGATCCAGATCGGCACCGGACGAGCGTGGCGCAGGCGGGCGGGCTCCGGCCAATCGACCTCGACCGCCTCGCCTCGCAGTAGCGAACGCATCATCGCGGTCGCGTCCTCGGTGTAGCGCACGGTCGCGGGCTTCAGACCGGAGTGCTCGACGGCGGTGTCGCCGATGCCGAGGACGGCGATCGCGCGGCCGCTCGAGAGCTCATCGAGCGTCGCGAACGCAGAGGCTGTCACCGTCGCGTGGCGCGTTACCGGGTTCGTGACCAGCGTGCCAGGCCCGATACGGCTCGTCGCCTGCGCCGCATAGGTGAGCATGATGTAGGTGTCGCGAACAGCGAGTTGCGAGTCGACGGTGAAGGCGATGTCCCAGCCCAGTTGCTCGGCCTTGCGCACGTCCTCGGCGAATGCTTCCAGCGAGCGAAGGTCGAAGCGGTTGAGGCCGAATCTCATGGCCTCATGCTAGCGGGTGCACGCTAACTGATGCAGGTGAATGGCACGTCCAGCGGCAGTGTCGACTGACAGACCAGCGCCCCGCTGTCAGCATCGATGTTGATCTCTCCGGGGCTGCCGGAGATTCGGATCTCCGCCTGATTGCCGGCCGAGCCGCTGATCGATGTCGACGCGAAGACATCGATGATCGAATCGCCGTCGATCGCGATCGTCGCGACCGCTGCCGACAGCGCGCGGGTCGAGACTCGGGATCCGTCGGCACGCACATCGACGGTCACTGCCGCGCCCTCGACCTCGACGACCGAGCCGTCCGTGGCATCTACGACGAAATCGGATGTGTTGACGCGAAACACCTCCACCCGCGACCCGTCATTCACGGTCACGCTCTCAAGCGACTTCGTGACGATGCGAATGATGCTGCCGAGCGACTGACTGATCTCACCCAGTGTCTCAACACGGAGCGTGTCACCGACCACGTCGGCCACCACAAAGGACGTGAGGTTCGCATCTATGAAGATCTCGATCGTCGAGTCGGCGTCGGGGTTGACGGTGATCTCGACCCACAAGTCGTCGCTGACAAAGAGCTGGCTGAAGGCCGGGAGCGCCCGCCGATCCGTAGCGAAGTCTGATGTCCCCAGCTCGGGAGGCCTCGTCTTGGAAAACAGCACGACAGCGAGCGAGGCGGCGATGATGGCGAGCACGACCAGTACCTGGGTCACACGCTTGGTCTTGGTCTCCCCAGCGTCCACCGGACCCGGCCGGCGTGAGACGCCCAGGCTGCGCGTAAAGAGCGCCACGAAGAGTCGCGGGAACAGGTAGAAGGGCCAGAGGAAGATCGCCCAGATCCTCGCGAGGAACTTCATCATTGTCGCGCTCCCTCATCGACCGTTCGCACGTAGTGCGAGGTCTCAAGAGCGCGGGCCTGTCTGCGGGTCATGGGTCCGAGGTACCGACTCAGTCGAGCACCACTACGGCAGCCCAGATCGTGCCCGCGAAGGCAGCAATGTAGGTGAGCACGCTGACGGGCGCGAACAGCGACTTCGCCATGCCCATGTCGTTCAGCGTGTGGCGGAAACGGTTGGCCCAGTGCATGAAGGTCAGCGAGGCAACCGCGAAGATCACGAGCCGCACGATCACGTGGCTGAAGACCTGATCGAGGTGAGCGAAGGTGATCTCGTCGCTCGGTAGTACGAAGCCGGTAATCACGATCAGCACCGGCATGATGAACGCCGTGACCACGCCACCGGCTGAGAACAGCGACCAGAAGAGCGGTTCTGACGAGTAGCGCATCTGCGGCTCTCCGACTCAGTCCAGCAAGAAGACGGCGGCCACCACGGCGGTGACAGCGGCCCAGATCACGTAGTTCGCACCGATCATCAGCACCGGCGGCACCAGGTCTTCCCCACGTCGTAGCGGGAGCCCCTTCGGCACCGCGCCGAACCAGGTCACGGTGTGGAGCACGGCAAAGAGCAGCGCCACGGCGTGGAAGGCGATCAACACCGGCGACTCCAGCACGTCGTTCACGTAGCTGCGGTACGAGGCCTCGCCGTCGAGCACCTTCGAGGTGAGCAGCACAAGCAGCACCGCGTAGATCGCGATGAAGAGCGACGACCACTCGCGCAGGAAGAAGACGAAGTACGGGCGTCGGCTCACCCACCAGAGGTTGGAGTGGCGTCTCGGAAGCGGGTTCGTCATCGAAGCGCCGCCTATCGCTTGCCGAATGGGAGCAGGAAGGATTTCATCCAGGCAGTGGTGCTCTGCACCTTCGCCTGCTGGATCGCCGCGGAGGGGTCGACATGCTTCGGGCAGACCTCGCTGCACTCACCAACGAAGGTGCAGTCCCAGATGCCGTCGTCGGCCCACACCAGCGGGTAGCGCTGCTCATTGCCCTGGTCACGGGAGTCCAGGTTGTAGCGCTGTGCCAGCGCGAGCACGGCCGGCCCCATGAACTCCTCCTCGTGCGAGTACACGGGGCAGGCGGCGTAGCAGAGCATGCAGTTGATGCACATGCTGTACTGCTTGTACTGCGCCAGTTGAGCCGGAGTCTGCCGGTACGGGCCCTCATCGATCGTCCGCTCCTCCTCGTGAACCATCCACGGGGTCACGGAGGTCAGCTTCTCCATGAAGCCGTCGAGCACGACGACGAGGTCGCGTTCGACCGGGAAGCCGTTCAGAGGCTCGACGCGGATCGGTCCCGGCAGGAAGTCGCGCAGGAAGGCGGAACAGGTCAGGCGCGGCACGCCGTTCACCATCATTCCGCAGGAGCCGCAGACGCCCATGCGGCACGACCAGCGATAGGTCAGCGAACCGTCGACATCATCCTTCACGTGGTTAAGCGCGTCCAGCACGACCCAGTCCTCGCGGTACGGAACCTCGAAGGTGTCGAAGAGCGTCTCGCCGTTGCCCTCTGGGTGGTAGCGGAAGACCTCAAGCTTGACGGTGTCCTGTGCCATCGCTATTCGCCGTCCGTCTTCATTACGGTCTCTTCGGCCCCGTAGACACGCTCGGCGGGTGGCCACCTGGTGATCACCACGTCCTGATAGTCGATGCGCGGCGCGCCGTCCGTGCGGTACGCGAGGGAATGCTTGAGGTAGTTTGCGTCGTCGCGATCCGCGAAGTCGGTGCGCTGGTGTGAGCCGCGCGACTCCTTGCGCTGCAACGCCGAGTGCGCCAGCGCCTCCGCGATCTCCAGCATGAACTCCAGTTCGAGCGCGGAGGTGAGCTCCGTGTTAAAGCTGAGGCTGTGGTCGTCCAGTCCGACGTTCTTGAAACGCGCCTTCAGCTCGGCAATCGTGTCCACCGTCAACTGCAGCGAAGCCTCGGTGCGGTAGATGCCGGCGCCGGCCTCCATCGCGCTCTGAAGTGCCAGGCGGATCGTGGCGATGCGCTCTGTGCCATCGAGCTTGTTGATGAAGTTGTCGGAGATGCGCGCCTGCTCTGACGCGGCCTGCGCTTCGAGTCCCGCCGTGTCGAACTCCGGGTGTTCGAGCGCCCACTCGGCGGCGCCCTTCCCCGCGCGAGCGCCGAAGACGAGCAGCTCCGTCAGCGAGTTGGAGCCGAGGCGGTTCGCGCCGTTGATGCTGACGCAGGCGCATTCGCCCGCCGCGTAGAGGCCGGGGACCTCCGTCTTTGAGTCGATGTCCGTGCCCACGCCACCCATCATGTAGTGCACGACCGGCCGCACCGGGATCGGCTCCTTCACAGGGTCGACGCCGCCGTAGTTCTTGGCCAGCTCACGCACGAAGGGGATCTTTCGCATGATCTCCTTCTCGCCGAGGTGGCGCACGTCGAGTTTGACGTAGGTGCCCTGCTCGCCCTCGAAGACGTTGCCCTTCTCCTGCTCGTGCATGAAGGCCTGCGAGAGGCGGTCGCGTGGGCCCAGCTCCATGCTGCGCTTGACCGGGTGCTCGGGGTCGTCGAGGTCGAGCGGAGTGCCGAGGTTGTAGCTCTCGAGATAGCGCTCGCCCTTGTTGTTGATCAGGATGCCGCCCTCGCCTCGGGCGGCTTCGGTGATCAGGATCCCGGTGCCCGGCAGACCCGTCGGGTGGTACTGGACGAACTCCATGTCCTTCAACGGGACGCCGGCGAGATAGGCCATGCCCATGCCATCACCGGTCTTGATCGAAGCGTTGGTCGTGAACGGGAAGATGCGGCCGCCGCCGCCGGTGCAGAGGATCACCGCCTTCGCGAGGATCGTGCGCACCTGTCCGGTCTGCTGGTCGATCGCCGTGATCCCCTGGCAGCGTCCGTTCTCAATCAGCAGCCGCGTCGCGAACCACTCGTCGTAGCGGGTGACGTCGGTGTGTTGCAGCGAGGTCTGGAAGAGCGCGTGCAGCATGTGGAAGCCGGTCTTGTCGGCCGCAAACCACGTGCGCTCGATCAGCATGCCGCCGAAGGGGCGGACGGCCACACTGCCGTCCGGCTCGCGACTCCACGGGCAGCCCCAGTGCTCAAGCTGGGTCAGCTCACGCGGTGCCTCGTTGACGAACATCTCGACGGCGTCCTGGTCGGCCAGCCAGTCGGCGCCGGAAATCGTGTCGTGGATGTGGTCAGCGAAGCTGTCGGCGTCTTTGATCACTCCGGCCGCGCCACCCTCGGCGGAGACCGTGTGGCTGCGCATCGGATAGACCTTCGAGACCATCGCGATATCGAGGTCAGGGTACGCCTCCGACGCGGCGATCACCGCGCGCAGGCCGGCACCGCCGCCGCCAACGATCAGTACGTCGTGCTGAAGAGATTCTGCCACTGCCCTACCTCGTCAGGTTCGCGTGCATCCTCGCGACTATTCGCCCGGCACGGGCCACGGTCAAGCCCGACCGGCTGGAACGGAATCGTGCCGTTGCCAGAGCATCGCCGCCACAATCGTCTTGGCGTCCTCAATCGTACCGTCATCGATCGCCGCTAGCACTTCTTCGTAGCTCATGAGCAGTGGCGCGGAGATGTCTTCGTCATCGTCCTGCGGCAGCGGGTCGGGGCGCAGACCGGTCGCGAGGAAGTAGTGCATGTACTCCGTAAGAAACCCGGGTGCGGACCACGCCCCGCCCAGCCGGACAATTGAGTCCGCCGAGAATCCGGTCTCCTCGCGAATCTCGCGGGCGGCCGTCACTTCCGGCGTCTCGCCCTGCTCGCGGCCCCCGGCGGGCACCTCCAGCAGTCGCTTGCGTGCACCGTGGCGGTACTGCTCGACGAGCAGCCAGCGCCCGTCGTCGTCAATCGCGACGATCGCGACCGCGCCGGGATGTTCGACGGAGACGCGGGCGATCTCACGCCCGTCCTGAAGGCGTAGCCGGTCGTCAACGACATCGAAGAGCTGCGAGCGCAGCACGAGTTCAGAGGACAGGATTTCCGGGAGCGTGGCCTCGGACGGGTCACCGTCGCTCAAGACGGGTCGCCGTCACCGGCATCGAGCACGTGGTCGAGCCGCAGCCAGCCGAGGCGCTTCGCGAGGTGCGCATAGAAGTCGTGCTCTGCCCCCAGCCGCAGAAAGTCGACCCTCTGAGGCGAACGCGAGATGTGCACGATCGTGCCATCGGACACCGCTTGCTCGGCCAGGCCGTCGATCGTCATCACCGCCTCGTAGCCGCGCGCGACTTCGAGGTGGATGTGGGCGTCACCTGGTAGCACGAGCGCGTTCGAGCGCGAGAGGTGCGGGGCCACCGGGATCAGCACCAGACCGCCCGAAGTGGGATGCAGGATCGGTCCGCCGACCGACATCGCGTAACCGGTCGACCCCGTGGCGGTCGCGATGATCACGGCGTCCGCGCGGTACTCCGCGACCAGCACGCCGTCGATGCGTGCGCCGACGGAGATCGTGCGGCCGAGGCCGCGCCGACCAATCACGACATCGTTCAACGCATGCGCCGGTTCGTCGTCGTTCAGCCGCGCCTGCGCGAGCATCCGTCGCTCCGAACGCGCCTCGCCATCAAGCACGCGGTCGAGAGCGGCCTCGGCCTCGCTCTCGGTCACCTCGCAGAGGAACCCGAGGCGGCCCATGCGCACGCCGAAGAGCGGGGTGCCGTTCGCGGCTGCGACGGCGGAGGCATGCAGCACGGTGCCGTCGCCGCCGACGCAGACCAGCAGGTCCGAGCCCGGCATCTGCTCGGCGAGGTCGCTATCGACGATGTCCCAGGCGATCGCTGCCTGCCACACCTCGACGCCGCGGCCGGACGCCTGCAGCGCCAGCCGCTCCGCGAGCTCGCGCGCGCCCTCGAGCGAGGGGTGGTAGCAGACGCCGAGGCGCTTGATCGCGCTCATGGCTTCATCAGCCAGAGGAAGAATTCGCGATTGCCGGCCGGGCCGAGCAGCGGAGAGCGAATCACCCCGCGCACCCGCAGGCCCCGCTCGATCGCCCAGAGCGCGACGCGGGCGACCGTCGAGGCGTGCACGGTCGCATCCTGCACGACCCCGCCACGCTGCACCTGCTCGCGCGCGGCCTCGAACTGCGGCTTCACCAGCGCCAGCACGTCGCCGCCAGCACGCAGGCTGAGCAGCACAGCGGGCAGCACGGCCGTCAGCGAGATGAACGCGACATCGAGCGTGACGAGGTCGACCGGGCGGTCGAGTGGCGCGAGCGATCGCGCGTTCGTCCGCTCGCGTAGCTCGACCCTCGCATCGTCGCGTAGCCGCGTCGCGAGTTCACCATACGCGACATCGACGGCGGTGACATGCGCCGCGCCGTGCTGCAGCAGGCAGTCGGTGAAGCCACCGGTCGAAGCTCCGATGTCGAGGCACCGCGAGCCGTCGATGGTGATGTCGCTGCGATCGAGGGCGTGAGCCAACTTCTCACCGCCTCGGCTGACGTAGCGGCGGCCAACGGCCAGTTCCAGCGCGGCATCGATGGCGGTCGGGGCGGCGGCGGCGACGGCGACATTGCCGTTCACGCGCACCTCGCGCGCCAGGATCAGCGCACGAGCCTTCGCACGGCTCTCGACGAGCCCGCGTTCGACGAGCAGCTCATCGAGGCGAATCGGACGCACACGGCTGCGGCTGGTTGCATTCATCTGGGAAGGATATCAGCGAGGGCCGGAAAGCAGGCCGTAGCGCGCTGTGAGGGGCTACGAGCCGGCTAGGCCGACTCTTTGACCTCATCGTCGTCAGAGTCGTCGTCGGAGTCGTCGCTCGCTTTGGTGACCAGCAACGGGGCGGAGCGATCCCTCACGGTCTCGCCGGAGACGACACACTTCACCAGGTCTTCGCGGTCAGGCGCGTCGTACATCACGTCCAGCAGCAGACTCTCGACCACCGTGCGCAGTCCGCGCGCGCCGGTTTTCAGGCCCAGCGCTTCCTCGGCGATCGCCTCCAGCCCGTCCTCGGTGAAAACCAGCTCCACGTCGTCCAGGGCAAAGAGGCGCTGGAACTGCCGTGCAATCGCGTTCTTCGGTCGGGTCAGAATCAGCTTCATGATGTCGACGGTCAGCGGCTCCAGCACGGAGAGCACCGGCAGACGGCCGACGAACTCCGGGATCAGGCCGAACTGGAGCAGGTCGTCGTGCGTGGTCTCCAGCAAGACTGCCGCGCGCTCCTGATCTCGCTCCTCGTCGCTCAGCGCCGTCGCCGACTGGCCGAAGCCCAGCGAGCGGGCACCGACGCCGGTGCGACGCGAAACGATCTTGTCGAGACCCTCGAACGCGCCACCGACGATGAAGAGGATGTTCGTCGTGTCGATCTGGATGAAGTCCTGGTGCGGGTGCTTGCGACCGCCCTGCGGCGGAACGCTGGCGACAGAACCTTCGATGATCTTGAGTAGCGCCTGCTGCACGCCCTCACCAGAGACATCGCGGGTGATCGACGGGTTGTCGGTCTTGCGGCCGATCTTGTCGATCTCATCGATGTAGATGATCCCGCGCTCCGCCTTCTGGATGTCGAAGTCGGCGGACTTGATCAGGTGCAGCAGGATGTTCTCGACGTCCTCGCCGACGTAGCCGGCCTCCGTCAGCGCCGTCGCGTCGGCGATCGAGAACGGCACGTCGAGCACGCGAGCGAGGGTGCGCGCGAATGCGGTCTTGCCG
>DASCRM010000005.1:0-49920 GCA_034406555.1 Dehalococcoidia bacterium
ATTGAGTACCGCGTAAACACTGAGCCAAGGGAGACACCATGGACTGGTCCGACACGGCCGAGCAGGCCACATTCCGCACCGAAGTTCGCGACCTGATCACATCTGGTCTGCCCGACCGCTACCGCGCGATGGCGGCGAGCGGCGATGGTGGCTTCGGAAGCTGGCAGGAAGACCGGGTCTCCGAGAACGACGCCCATCGCAAGGACGCGAGCGACTGGGCTGCCGCGCTCTCCGAGAAGGGCTGGATCGCCCCGCACTGGCCAGAGGAGTACGGCGGCGCAAGCATGGGCGCGATGGAGCAGTTCATCTTCAATCAGGAGATGGCGGCCTCCGGTGCCCCCAACGTTGGTGGCTCGGCTGTCAGCATGCTGGGTCCCGTGCTGATCATCCACGGCACCAACGCGCAGAAGGCGGAGCACCTGCCGAAGATTCTCAGCGGCGATGCCGTCTGGGCGCAGGGCTACTCCGAGCCGGGCTCCGGCTCCGACCTCGCCTCGCTGCAGACGCGCGCCGTACACGATGGTGACGACTACGTGATCAACGGCCAGAAGATCTGGACCTCCGGTGCCCACAACGCGGACATGCTGTTCGCGCTCGTGCGCACCGACCCGGAGGCACCGAAGCACCGCGGCATCTCCTTCCTGATTTTCGACCGCAACGCTCCTGGCGTGACCGTCCGGCCGCTGATCAACATGGGTTGGGAGCACGGCTTCAACGAGACCTTCTTCGAGGACGTGCGCGTCCCGGCCGACGCCTTGATCGGCGAAGAGAACCGCGGCTGGTACGTCGGCGCGACGCTACTCGACTTCGAGCGCTCCAACATCAGCGGTGCAATCAGCAGCCGCCGCTCCATCGACGCGCTGCTCACCTACCTCGGCAGTGACGACGGGCAGGCGAAGTCCAACATGACGCCGGCCGTGCGCTCGGAGGTCGCCGACCGCTTCGTCGAGACCGAGGTGCTGTTCAACTTCTCGTTCCGCATCATCTCGATGCAGGCCAACGGCCAGATCCCGAACTACGAGGCGTCGACCTCCAAGCTCTTCAACTCGGAGCTCTCACAGGACCTCTCGCTGACCGGCACCCATGCTTTCGGCCTCTACGCCAACCTGTGGAAGGACGAGGAAGGGCGCGCGCCACTGGGCGGTCGCTACACCCGCTCCTACGTCGGTGCCGTCTCTGCGACGATCGCCGCCGGCACCAGCGAGATTCAGCGCAACATCATCGCCACCCGCGGGCTCGGCTTGCCGCGCGGCTAGCGCGGGCGGCGTCGAGGCTACGAGGCCGGAGACCACGGTGGACGTACGCGGTGAGCATCGCTTCGCCGCGCCTCGCGCTGTTGTATGGGCGGCGCTGCACGACCCGGCTGCGCTCCAGGCCGCCATCCCCGGCTGCGACGTGCTCACGGAGGTCGCCGCCAACTCCTACGACGTCTCGCTCACGATCGGCGTTGCCACCGCCAGCAGCAGCTATGCGGGCAACGTCACGATCGAGGACATCGAAGCTGGGCAGACGATGCGCGTTGTCGCCAGCGGGGAAGGCTCGGGCCCGCTGAGGGGCGGGATCTCAGCCTCGCTGGCCGACGACGGTGACGGCACGCGCCTCACTTACGTCGCTGAAGTGGACACGCCGGGCGCGACCGGCCGCCTTGGCGGGCCGATCATCAATGGCGCAGTAAAGATGATGACCGGGCGCTTCTTTGAGGCGATCGAGAGTACGCTCGGCGCCACCCAAATCGACCCTGACAGCAAGGAGTTATCGTGACCGAATCAATGCGCGCCGTAGCGATCTCCGGCAGCCCCTCACCCGATTCCACCTCGCGCCTGCTCGCCGACCGCGTGCTCACGCTGCTCGAGGCCCACGACTTCGCGACGGAGCTGGTCGACCTCTCCTCGCTGCCCGCCGATGCGCTGCTCGGGCGCACGGAAGACGCAGGCGTGGCGGGGGCGCTCGCGGCCGTCGATGGCGCCTCGGTGCTCGTGCTCGCGACGCCGGTCTACCGGGCGACTTACACCGCGCTGCTGAAGACGCTCTTCGACCTGATGCCGCAGGGCGCGCTCTCCGGGAAGGCAGCAGTGCTGATCGCCACCGGATACGGCGCGGGCCACCTGCTCTCGATCGACCACGGGCTGCGTCCGCTCGTCGCCAGCCTCGACGGGCTCAGCATGGCGACCGGGATCTACGCGACCGGCGACGGCGTCGTCGATGGCGCGCCGGTGCCGGAGCTCGAGGCGAGGTTGGTGCAGGCGGCCAACGAGGCGGCGGCACTCGCCGCAGGCCTCGCGGGCGGTTAGCCCAGGCGGCTACTGCACCCGCTGCAGCGAGGCGGATGCGGCGTGGCTGGCACGCACGGACTCCACCTCATACGCGAAGACGACCGCCTGCGTGCGGTCACGCAGCTCCAGCTTGCCGAGCAGCCGCTTCACATGCGTCTTCACCGTGCCCTCGCTGATCACGAACGCCTCCGCGATCTCCGCGTTCGAGTAGCCGCGCGCGATCAGTTGCAGCACCTCCCCCTCGCGCGGCGTCAGCTCGGCGATGCGCGTCGCCCCGACAGGCCCCCCAGTCGACTCCTCGATCGGCCCTTCGGCCACATCGAGGTCCCGCGCGGCGGGGAGGGCGGCTCCATCGCGACTGACTGCCCGCCGTCCGGCACCGGCGGTGGTTTCTGCGGGGGCGTGCCCTCGGACGTCGGGGCGACCGTCGGCACGCGTTTCGCCCGGCTGCCGAGCATCAGGCGCGCCCACGACACGTGCATTGCCGACGCGATGTTCACGAGGTGGATGCCTGCGAACAGTGCCAGTACACCGACCGGGACCAGCAACAGTGCCTCGCCCGGCGGCGTGAAGACTCTGAACCCGAGATCGATCTCGTCGACGCCGTAGTTCAGCAGCACTGGCGCCGCGATGAACGAACCGGAGACCGCTCCGATGACCACTGACCCGACGAACGCCGCGATCCCGAGCGGGAACTGCACGAACCGATAGACGAGGCCAGTCCACGTCGTGGGATCGATCAGCCGTGTCCACACCTGCGTGCGGAACGAGAGCCCGCGTTCGATCGTCGTTGGTGGGCGCCGCAGCTCGATATGGCCGATGTGCCGGGCGAGCCACGCCTCGATGTCGCCCGCTGACCGTGCCAGGTAGAGCGTTGCGAGCAGGATCACCGGGCCGATGATCGTCCAGATCAGTACCCCGCCGACCGTGAGGGCGACAACAAGTGAAACGAAGTAGGCAATCCCCAGCGGGAACATCGCCAGCAGGCGGATCGCACGCAGGTATGTGCGGGGCGAAATGATTGGGCGCAACAGTCGTTCGGGCCACGGTCGGTCGCGACCGTAGACCGCTTCAAATGCATCTCTCATCGTGGGCTCCCTTGCATCGTCGAGTGTTGCGATGCCGTCACTCTCCGCTGCCACACCTGCCCGCGCGTCCCTCCGAGGGGGGATTGCCCCCTTGATACCCCCTCCGAGGTACACCACGCACCCGCCGACCGCTCGCCGTCAGACTCGAATCGGCCCGAGTAGCTTCCGGGTGTGCGTATGATGCGTCGCCGGCAGCGAGCCCGCAGGCCGGACAACAGCGGAGGATCAGCGATGGCACGAATCCCCAACCTCACCGAGCGTGAAGAGGTGCCCGACGAACTGGTCGATGCCTTCGACCGCGTCGCGGCACTGCGCAACGGCGCCGTCTCGGGACCCTATGGCGTGCTACTGCACAGCCCGGAGGTCGCCGTCAGAGGCGCAGCGCTGGGCTCCTTCGTTCGCTTCGAATCCGATCTCACCCCACAGCAGCGCGAGACCGCTGTCATGACCGTCGCTCGCGAGCTCGATGCCGCCGTGATGTGGGCGGGCCACGTCTTCCTCGCTCGCCAGGCCGAGGTGCGTGAGCAGGTGATCGAGGTGATCCAGCATCGCCGCCTGCTCGATGGGCTCGAGCCGGAGGAGGTGGAGATCATCACCTTCGTGCGTGAGCTGTTCAGCACGAACCGCGTTTCACCTGGAGCCTTCGCAGCCGTTCACGACCGCCTCGGCGATGCCAGCACCGTCGACCTCACCGGCCTCGTCGGCTACTACGGCTTCGTCGGGGCGGTGCTCAACGCCTTCGAAATCGAACCGCCAGAAGGCGCGCCGCGACTGCCCGCCATCACCAACTGAGCGCGCCGGGCACTCTCTTGGGACGCTCCACGAACCAGGTGAGGGCGTTTCGCAGCAATCTGAGCGTCAGCGACCGACCCCCCCGGGGTCTGGCGCGTGGCCGTCTCGGGTTTCTCGCGACTCAGTCCGCCATCCTGCGTACCGAACCTTCTTGTACGAGCCGTGACCAGTCTCGCCGGGTGCGTGGAGCACCCGGATCCGGGGCGTGTACAGGCAGCCGAGGCGTGCACGGGCGACGTCGTCGTGGAGGGTGATCTCGCTGCCGCGGAACGCGCAGTCGGACTCCTCCGCATGCCGGGCACCGAGTCGGCGTCCGCAGTCGAATCACTCGCGGGACTGGAACTCTAGCCGGTCGGTCTAGCCGCGCTAGCTCACTACCATTGAACGAACATCGGCATGACGACGTGGACGTAGTTCTCGTCTCCGATCGGTCGGATCACGCCGGGGCTGGGCTGGTCCTGCGTCTCGATTGCGACACGGTCGGTCTCCAGCACCTCAAGCACCTCGCGCAGGTAACGGCCGTTGAAGGCCACCTTCACCTCGGCGCCGTCGACGGTGGCATCGATCTCGCCCTCGTTCGTGCCCATCTCCTCGGCGCGGGCGCTGATCGTTAGCTTGCCCGGTGCGCCGCCGTCGCCCGGTGTCGCGATCAACCGCACGATGCCCGAGCCGTCGCGGGCGAAGATCTGTGCGATGCGTGTCTCCCGTGTGAACTCGCCAACAGTCACCTCTGTGCGGGTGACGTGGCTCTCCGGAATCAGCCGCTGCGTGTCGGGGAAGGTGCCCTGGATCAGCTGCGCCATCAGGTTCGCGTGGCCGAGGTCGAACTGCACCTGCGTGCCCGCGGCGTTGAAGGTGATCGAGATGCCGCCATCGACCTCGCCAAGCAGCCGCGTGAGCTCGCCAAGCGCCTGCGCCGGAATGATCAGGGCGCGTTCCTCGGCCCCCGTCGCCAGCTGGAGCGTATGCACCGCCAGCCGGAATCCATCAGCAGCCGCCAGCCGGATCTCGCTGCCGTTGACGCTGAAGTGCACGCCGGTGAGCACGGGCCGGGAGTCGTCGGTTGCTGCGGCAAACACCACCTGGGCGAGCGCGCGACGCAGGCTGCCCGCTTCGATCTCGATGCGTGCGGACTCGTCGACGGGCGGGATCGGCGGGAAGTCGTCGGGGTCCATGCCGCCGATCGACGCCTCATTGCGGGCGCAGGAGAGCGAGACTTGACGCGACCGCTCGGCCAGCGTCATCTCGATATTCTCGTGCGGCAGTGTGGCGACGAAGTCCGAGAGCAGCCGCGACGGCATCGTGATCGAGCCGGGCTCCTCGACCTGCGCCGGGATCGTATAGGTGATCGCGATCGTCTCAGCGTCGGTCGCGGAGAGCGTGATCTGCCCGTCGCTTACCTCGAACAGCACATGGCCGGTGATCGGGAGTGTGGAACGCGCGGGGATCGCGCGACTGACGGCGCTGAGGCCGCGATTCAGGTCTTCCTGCTGACAGGACAGCCGCATCGGGGGGTTCCTGACGCCATCGACCGCCGCTGAGGGCGGATAACGCTTAAGTGACTGTTCACTTTAGTTGCTGGAGTATAGCACTTACGACCTTCGAAGTCGTATCTACCGCACGCCTACGCGCTCGCGCCCGCAACCTCCGCAAGCGCCTCGCCTGCCGCCTCGATCGTGCGGTCGATCTGCGCCTCGTCGTGTGCCAGCGAGACGAACCACGTCTCGAACTGCGAGGGCGGTGCCAGCACCCCTCGCTCCAGCATCGCGCGGTGGAAGCGGCCAAACGCCTCGAGGTCGCACTCGCGAGCCTCCGCGTAGTCGCGCGGCAGTCCGTCGCGGAAGAACGGCGTCATCGCGGAGCCGATGCGCCCGACGGTCAGCGTGACGCCCGCAGCGTTGGCGGCAGCTTCGAGGCCCGCGTGCAGCCGCGCGCCCAGCTCGTCCAGCCGCTCGTAGGCCCCCTCCTTGGCACTCAGCGCGTCGAGGGCGGCGATCCCGGCCGCGGTTGCCAGCGGGTTCCCAGAGAGCGTCCCTGCCTGGTAGACATCGCCCTCCGGCGCCATCCGTCGCATCAGATCGGCGCGCCCCCCGTAGGCGCCGACCGGCAGCCCGCCGCCGATCACCTTGCCCAGCGCGGTCAGGTCCGGCGTCACGTCGAACCGCTGCTGCGCGCCGCCGGGACCGACGCGGAAGCCCGTGATCACCTCGTCGAAGATCAGCAGCACGCCGTGGCGGTCGCAGAGCGCGCGCAGCTCAGCCAGGTAGCCGTCGTCCGGGGCGATCAGCCCCATGTTTCCGGCGACCGGTTCCACGATTACGCACGCCACCGCGTCCGTGTGCGACTCGAGCGCGCCATCGACGGCATCGACGTCGTTGTACGGCACCACCAACGTCTGCGCCGCGAACGCCTCCGGCACGCCCGGCGAGTCTGGCAGGGCGAAAGTGGCGACCCCCGAACCCGCCGAGGCCAGCAGACCGTCGGCGTGGCCGTGGTAACAGCCATCGAACTTCAGAATCAGGTCGCGCCCGGTCGCGGCGCGCGCCAGACGCAGCACCGACATCGTCGCCTCCGTGCCGGAGCTGACCAGCCGCACCATCTCGATCGATGGCATCGCGTCGACGATGCGCTGCGCCAGCTCCTCCTCCGCTTCGGTCGGCGCGCCGAAGGACGTGCCACGCCCGGCGGCGTCGCGTACCGCCTCAACGACGCCCGCGTGAACGTGCCCGAGGATCAGCGGGCCGAACGAGGCGACGTAGTCGATGTACTCGTTGCCATCGACATCGGTCACCGTCGCGCCGGCGCCGCTGGCCAGCACCACCGGCTCGCCGCCAACGGCGCTGTACGCGCGCACGGGCGAGTTCACCCCGCCGGGCAGGATGCGCCGGGTGCGCTCCATCAGCTCGTTCGATCGGTCGTGGTTGAGGGGAGGTGTCATCAGTCGCTCGGGCCCTTCAGCAGATCGCACAGTTCGGTCAGCTTGCTCACTTCGACATCCGGCACTGGCGTGCCTTCGGGTAGTGCGCGGTCGCGCTCGGTGCGCTTGATCCACGCTGTCCGCAGCCCCGCACCTTGCGCGCCTCGCACGTCCGTCGGCAGCGAATCGCCGACGTAGAGCACCGTCGAGGGGTCCACCCCCAGCTGCTTGCAATGAGCGAGGAAGATCGCGCGGTTCGGCTTGTAGATCTGCAACCCCTCGGAGGACTGCACGGACGCGAACTGCATCTTCGTCTGCGCGAGCGCGCCATCGAGGAAATCGTCGTCCGCGTTCGAGAGCAGGCTCACCGTGTAGCCACTGGCGGCTAGCCGTTCCACCGCCTCATGCGCCTCCGGGTACGCCGGAGCGACCGTCAGCCCATCGCGTGTGAAGTCCGCCGCCCGGCTCGCGTCGCCATCGAGGTCATGCGCGGCGAAGGTGATCTGCCACTGCCGCTCCCATGTCGCCCACGTCGACATCCACGCGGGCATCGGCCCGCTCGCCATGCGCTCCCAGTCGGGCTGCCCTTCGCCATCAAGCTTGTCGGCCCACGGCCCGGCCTTGATGAAGGAGCTGTAGAGCGTCTTGTACACCTCATCGTGGTCGGGATGTTCGAGGCTCTGAGTGGTCAGGATCTCCGTAACGGCGCTGCGGAACTCCGCGTCATGAAACTGAAACAGCGTGCCGTACGCATCAAACGTCACAGTCCGAATCGCGGACGCGTCGAAGGGCTCGCTACCTTCGCTCATGAAGTCCTTCTAGGCGGCTCATGGTGAGCTGTCTCCCCGTAAAACCTGTGGTGAACCGTCGAACCCAAGCCCTCCAGATCGGGGGCGCGAGGGGCGAAGCCCCCCGAAAGAATAGGAGGGTGGGTGGGTTCCACTCCATCTCATCCAAACGTACCGAGCCTCCGAGGCCGTCCAACGAACTGAAGCCCGCGGGCAAACCACTAGCCCCCAGCAGCGCACGGCCTACGAATTCAGCCAGCGCGCCGCCTCCTTCGCGTGGTACGTGATGATGATGTCCGCGCCCGCGCGACGGATCGAGGTCAGGGTCTCGAGGATCACCCGCTCCTCCTCCAGCCACCCATTCGCGATCGCGGCCTTCAGCATCGAATACTCGCCCGAGACGTTGTACGCGGCCACCGGTAGACCGGTCGCCTCGCGCGTCGCTCGAATCACATCGAGGTAGGCGAGCGCAGGCTTCACCATCACGATGTCGGCCTGCTCCTCGATGTCGGCCGCCACCTCACGCAGCGCCTCGCGCACGTTCGGTGGGTCCATCTGGTAGCCGCGGCGGTCGCCGAACTGCGGCGCGGAGTCGGCGGCCTCGCGGAACGGCCCGTAGTAGGCGGACGAATACTTCGCGCTGTAGGCCATGATCGGCAGCGACTCGTACCCCCGACCATCGAGGGCTGAGCGAATCGCGCCGACGCGCCCGTCCATCATGTCCGAAGGCGCGACCATGTCGACGCCCGCGTCGGCGGTCGAGACCGCCATCTCGGCCAGCAACTCCAGCGAGGAGTCGTTGTCGACCTCACCTCCGGGCGTCAGCAGCCCGCAGTGTCCGTGGTCGGTGTACTCGCAGAGACAGATGTCGGCGATCACCGCCAGATCGGGGTCCGCCTGCTTCAGCGCCCGCGTCGCCTGCTGCACGATGCCGTCGTCCGCGTACCCCTCCGTGCCTTCCGGATCCTTCGTGGCGGGAATACCGAAGAGCATCACCGCCCGCACGCCCAGCGAACGCAGTTCGTCGGCCTCGGCAGCCAGCTGGTCGACAGAGAGCCGCGACTGCCCGGGCATCGACTCGATCGGCTGGCGCACATCGACGCCGTGGGTGACGAAGATTGGGTAGATGAACGAGGCGGGATCGAGCCGCGTCTCGCGTACCAGCCCGCGCAGCGCCTCGCTGCTGCGTGTGCGTCGGGTGCGCGTGAAGCCTGTGCTGCGTCCCGTGATCACATCGGAGAGTGTCATGGCGTGGCTTCCGCTCGGGCTGGCTCAATCGAGGTCGAGTGTAGGTGGGCTCGCAGCGCCGCGACCAGCCCCGGCACCGTGTGTTCGGCGGCCACAACATCGGGCGGCAGCCCCATCGCGTCGGCCGTCTCAGCCGTCGAAGGGCCGATGCAGGCGATCGTCGCGTCGCGTAGCGCGCTGAAGTCGTTGCCGAGCAGGCTCGCGAGGTTCTTCACCGTCGAGGAGGAGGCGAACGTAACCGCGTCGATCTTGCCTGCGCGCACCAGCGCCAGCGCATCGGCCGGCGGCTCGGCGGGCGGCGCGGAGAGGTAGAGCGTCAGCCCTTTGACCGTGGCCCCGGCCGCGCGTAGCCCGTCCGGCAGCGCCTCGCGGCCGCCTTCGGCGCGCGGCAGGAGTACGGTCTGCCCGGCGATCGCCGTCCTCATCGCCGCCACCACCCCTTCCGAGGAGGCGTCGGTGGGTACGAGGTCGGCGATCAGTCCGCGTTGCTTCAGTGCGCGCGCGGTCGCCGCGCCGATCGCGCAGATCTGCGAACCGGCGAAGGTGCGAGCGTCTGCGCTCTCGGACGAGAGCAGGTCGAAGAACACCTCGACGGCGTTCGTGGACGTGAAGACGACCCAGCCGTACTTGCCGTTGCGCATCGCCTCGATAGCGGACCGCACTGCGGCGGGGTCGGCGCGGCGTTCGATCTCGATCGCCGGCAGCTCGACCGGCGTCGCGCCCTCGGCGCGTAGCAGTTCGACCAGCGTCGATGCCTGGCTGCGGCTGCGCGTGACGAGCACGCGACGGCCGACCAGCGTACTCGCGCCACCCGCGAGATGTTCGCGCACGCTCACGACGTCGCCGACGACGAACAGCGAGGGCGGCTTGATGCCTTCGCGCAGTGCGGTCTCGGCGATCTCCGCGAGCGGCGCTTCGACCACTCGTTGCGCCGGTGTCGCGGCGGCGTGGACGAGTGCGGAGGGGGTCTCCGGCGCTCGCCCGCCCGCGATCAGCGCGGAGGCGATGCCTTCGAGGCGGCCGATGCCCATCAGCACGACCAGCGTGTCGACGGCGGTTGCGAGCCGGTCCCAGTACACCGCCTCGTCCGGTTTCGTCGGATCTTCGTGTCCTGTGATCACGGCGAACGATGACGCGACGCCGCGATGCGTCACCGGGATGCCGGCGACGCCCAGCCCGCCGATCGCGGAGGTGACGCCCGGCACAACGGTGAACGTCAGCCCGGCCTGCTGGAGGGCCGCGCCCTCCTCGCTGCCACGCCCGAAGACGAAGGGGTCGCCGCCCTTCAGCCGCACGACTCGCTTGCCGGCGGCCGCGTACTCGACCAGCGAGGCGTTGATCTCTTCCTGTGTCATCGTGTGGTTGTCTGCCGCCTTGCCCGCGTTGATCAGCACGGCTTCCGCCGGGCAACGGTCGAGCAGCGAGGCGGGCGCGAGCCGGTCGTAGAGCACGACCTCAGCGCGTTGCAGCGCAGCCAGCCCGGCAACCGTGATCAGCCCGGGGTCGCCGGGCCCTGCGCCGACCAGCCAGACGTGCCCTGCCGCGAGATCACCCGAGGCGGTCATGAGACGGGCTCCATCGGAGCGCCCTCCATCAGCCGTTCAGCAAGCCCGCGGCCGAGCGCCGCCGCTTCCTCGGGTGGGCCGGTCACGTCGCCGAAGGCCGGTGGGGCAGGGTCCCCTTCGGACGGGGCCTCGCCCCCGTCGTCGTCGCTCGCGATCATCCCGCGCAGCGTGAGTAGCCCGTCCGAAAGCCGTGCGAACGCGCCGATCGGCAGCGAACAGCCGGCACCGAGGGCTTCTAGGAAGCCTCGCTCTGCCTCGGCTGCGACGCGCGATTCGGGGTCGTCGATCGCGCTCAGCAGCGCAATCGTCTCGGCGTCATCCTCGCGGCACTGCAGCACGATCGTGCCCTGACCGGGGGCGGGCGGGAACTCCATCTCCTCGAACGCCTGCGTCGCCTCGTCGAACCTGCCGAGGCGTTTGAGACCCGCCGCGGCCAGCAGCGTGCCGTCGTACTCGCTGTCGGCGACCTTGCGTAGCCGCGTATCGACGTTGCCGCGAATCTCCACGCTTTCGAGGTCCGGACGCAGTGCCCGCAGCTGCGCGGCGCGACGGCGCGAGCTCGTGCCGATGCGTGCGCCGGCCGGCAGCTCCGCGAGCTTGCGACCGCCCGAGGCCACCAGCACGTCGCGCGCGTCCTCGCGAGGCAGGAACGCGGCCAGCGTGAGGCCCGGCGGGAGTGCGGCGGGGACGTCCTTCAGCGAGTGCACCGCAACGTCTGCGTTACCGGTCAACAGCGCCTCTTCGACGGCGACGACGAAGACGCCCCGCCCGCCGAGCACGCTCAGCGGCGTCTCGCGGTCGCGATCACCCTCGGTGCTGATCTCGACCGTCTCGGTTTCGATCTCCGCACCGGAGGCGGTGAGCACCTCGGCGGCCAGTCGCGTCTGTGTCAGCGCGAGCAGCGACGAACGGGTAGCGAAGCGAACTCGGGCGGCGCTCATGCGTCCCCGGCCGGAGCCGTCCCGTTGGAGCTCGAGTCATCGAGGTGGAAGAGCGTGCGCACGGCATCGACATAGACATCGCGGTCGCCGCGTTCGCGCAGCGTCTTGATCGGGTCGTGCAGGATCTGCTTCACCACCGCCCGCGTCAGCGCGTTCAGTTGTTCGGTCTGCTCCGCGTTCAGATCCATCCGGCGCAACGACTTCTCGAGTTCGCGCTGACGCAGCAGGTCGGCCCGTTCCGTCAGCGCCGCAATCGTCGGCACCACCTGGAGTTGTTCCCACCACTCGATGAAGTTCTGCGTCTCTTCCGCGACGATCACACGCACGTCGGAGACCTCCGCCTCGCGCGCCTTCATGTGGTCGGCGACGACGGCCTGCAGGTCATCGAGGTCGCGGTAGGTGACGCCCGGAATATCACGCACCGCCGGATCGAAGTCGCGGGGCAGCCCGATGTCGATCACGGTCACCGGGCTCGAGTCGCGCCGCGACATCGCTTCCGCCATCTGATCGCGGCTCACGAGGTGATCGTGCGAGTCCGAGGCCGCGAGGATCACGTCGCTCGTGCTCAGCGCGTCCGACAGCTGCTCGAATGGAACCGCCTCGCCGCCCAGATCATCGGCCAGCGTCTGCGCCCGTTCCGCGGTGCGGTTGGTCACCAACACGCGGCCAACGCCGCGCTCGGATAGCGACTCGGCGGCGTGCCGCCCTGCGTCGCCCGCGCCCACGACCAGCACGGTCGCATCCTCAACGGCGGCAAGTTCGCGCGCCTGGTGTGCGGCGACGTAGGAGATCGAGAGTGCGTGATGCCCGATCTCGGTCTCGCTGCGTGCCCGCCGTCCGACGCGGATCGCCGTGTGGAAGAGTCGCGACAGCAGTGAGTTGTCCGCGCCCGCCGCGACCGTCGCGGAAAACGCACTGCGGACCTGTCCGAGGATCTCGGACTCGCCGAGCACCATCGAGTCGAGTCCGGTGGCGACCTCGTAGATGTGCGAGATCGCGTCGTCGTCCTGGCGGAACTCGAAGTACCGAGGTGCCAGCTCGGCGTCCGCGCCGCCTTCCTCGATCAGAAACTCCAGCAGCCCTTCGCGGTCATAGCTGCCGGGCAGGTACACCTCGAAACGGTTGCAGGTCGAGATCACCGCGCCCGCACCGAAACAACGCTTGATCGATGCCAGCAGCTCCGGCAGCTCGTCGGAGGTCACGGTCAGTCGTTCGCGCACGTCTAGCGGTGCGATGTGATGGCTAGTCCCCGCCATGGTGAGCACGGCCTAGCCCACCCGTGCCAGTAGCGGCTGATCGATCTGTAGCGCCGCGATCAGTTGTTCCTTCGCGCGCTCGTAGTTGCCACGACGCAGAACCGCCTGCAGCTCCGGCGAGAGCTCGCCTTCGCGTTCCTGCGCCTCGCGTGTCTCGACGGCAGCCGCGCGCAGCCCCTGCATCACCTCGCCGATCGCCTCCTGCCAGCGGTCCGCCGGGATGCGGTTCGGGCACGCCTTGCAGAGCAGCGGGGGAGGGGTGAGCGTGAGGCTGCACTCGCCGGCGCACTCGAACTCGCGCTCGCGCTGCGTCACGCGTACCTCGGCCAGCAGGTCGCCCAGCATCTCGACGTCCTCGTTGAGGAACTCGCCGATGTTCTCGCGCAGCCAGCGCGCCATCGCCGGGCTCGTCCCGGCCGTCGACATCGCCACCGTGATCTTCCCGCGCGTCAGCATCGAAGGGAGGATGAAGTCGCAGTTGTTCACGTCGTCCGCCGCGTTCACCCAGATGCCGGCCGCGCGCGCCTCGTCGGCGATGCCGCGATTCACCTCGCCGTCGTCCGTCGCGATCATCACCACGTCGAACCCGTCGATGTCGCCGGGCTCGTAGGCGCGCTCGATCAGCCGTGCGCGATCCGCGTCCGTGAACTCGCGCACTGGCGAGATCAGCTCGGGCGCGACCACGGTCACGTCCGCATCTGCATCCACGAGCTTGCCGATCTTCTCGAGCGCGACGTTGCCGCCGCCCACGAGGATCACCTTGCGCCCCTGCATCTCCACGAAGATTGGGTAGAAGCCCATTGTTACCCTTCCTGCTGGCTCGCCGCGGCCGAGTTGGCCGACGGTGAGTCGAATGCGGATGTGACCCCCAGCAGGACGCGGTCGGCGAGCCCCGCGATTGCTTCGCGGGCCCTCGCTGCGTCGTCTGCACTCATGCTGTTTCGTTCGGCCAGTTGCTTCGCCGTGTCATCGAGCGATCGGCGGAAGAACGTGAACGCCTGCATCGCCTGCAGCAGCGGTGTGTCGCGCTCATAGAGCATCGCGCCGTAGCTGCGGCCGATCTCGTCGACCGCTTCCTCGATCTCCTCGTGCTGGTGTCGTCGCGTCGTCGAGATGTAGTTCTCGACCAGCTCGACTAGCCGACGTCCCAGTGGGCGCGAAGCCTCGCGCACGTCCTCCTCCGTCTCGGCGTACCACCCGGACCCCTCGCTGCCCGCGTTCAGGCGACGGCGAATGCGTCGCACCGCGGCGGTCTGAAGCTCGTGGTCGGGGGCGCTGACGCCACCCTCCGTGAGGGCAATCAAGTCGGCCTCCGCGAAGCGACGATGGCCGCCCGGCGTGCGGAAGCAACGGATCTGCTCGGCGTCCGCCCAGCGACGTATCGTCGACTCGTTCACGCCCAGGATCTCGCACGCGCGGCCCAGGTTCACCCAGCGGGTCTCGCCGGGGGCGGGTGCGTTACCTTGTCGCTTCGTCACGGCTGGAAGAACCTCGTCAATTCTTTCATCATGCAGTTAAGAGATTAGAGTTTAGCAGTTCGATTCGAATTTCACGCGATACGTAGCGAGGCGTGGTCGACGCCGATGCCGGCGCACCACTCCCGGTACGCCACCGGCGAGATCTCCGACGGCTTGATCTCGCTACGTCCCCCCCAGAAGACGTTGCTGTAGCCGATCGGGATCGATGCCTCTTCCAGGTGGCTGTCGATCGCTGCTTTGTGGTCCAGCAAGTATTGCTTGTCGGTGCTGGAGTGCGCCACGCCCATCACGTTCACGTCGCCGAACTCCGGCCCGGCGTCGCGCCAGTACGCGTGGGTCATCACGTCGTGCCGCCCGACCTCGATGCCGGCCGCCATTTCCATGCCGACAGGCACCTTCCAGTGGAAGAGCGCGTTGAAGTTCGTCACCCGCTCACCGCCCGACAGCGACTTCGAGTGCTCGAGGAAGGTCGAAAAGCGTCCGAGCACGCCGCGTTTGTCGAGCGACTCGGCGACCTCACAGAACGTCTCAAAACTGACGCCCGCTTCCTCGGCGCGTGCCCGCCAGAGGTCGGTGGTCAGCTCATGCGGCTCGAACTCGCGCTTGAACGCGGTCATCACCTGCCAGTCGAGGTCATCGAGCGGCACGATGTCCGTCGTCGTCACACGCCCGGGCTCGGCGCTGCGGCTGCCCGGCTCCATGCCCCGCCGTCGCACGTGACCGACACCGAGGATGAAGAGCGCCTGCGCCGGCATCGCACGGTAGCGCAATGCGCCGATGCGTTCAGCCAGCAGGTTGCAGTGCGCTTCGATCGAGTATCCCTGCGGCACCTTCAGCGTCGTCCACAGCCGATACGCGGAGCCTGCCGTCTCGTTGTCCGTCGTGCGGATCACGACGTGGCCGGAGGCCGGATCCTGTGTGAAGAGGTAGTCGAACGCCTCGTTCACCTGCTCACGCGGCACCTGCCACGCGACGAGCGCGCCCTCAGCGAGGCGGTTGGCGACCATCGTCTGGCGTACGCGCCGGATCACGCCGGCCTCCAGCATCGCCCGCAGTCGTTCTGCGATCGTCGCCACCTCGATGCCGGAGCGGCGGGAAATCTCACTCAGCGGGTCGTGCTGGAAACCGCCGAGTTGGTCCTCCGCGACCGCGAGGATCACGACGTTCGTCGGATCGTCGATCGAAACGGGGACGCTGGTGGGGCTCTCGGTCGTCACGCTGTGCTCCTCGCCTACGACGCGTCTGCGGCTGGGGTGAGGCCGAGGTGTGTCAGCAACTCGGCCGCCGTCTCGAAGCGACGGCAGGTGAACATCGGCGTGTCGCGTTCCGTGTAGGACGACGACTCGGAGTTGCGCAGCTCGCGAACCAGCGCCAGGAACTGGCCGGGGTCGTCACCCTCGAAGGCGACGACAAACTCCTGGTCGTCGATGCCATAGGAGTACGTCGTGTTGATCTTGATCTCGTGGTACTCGTGCCCGATCTCAATGTGCTCGCTCATGATCCGCTGGCGCTCATCACCCGGCAGCTTGTACCAGTCGCGAATCTTCACCATCGGATAGACGAACAGGTAGTCGTTCGTCCCGCCGTCGTCGCGTAGCCGCTCGCGCTTCCCCGCGCCCTCGTGCAGCGGGTTCGAATACATCGAGCGCATCGTCATTGAGAGGTAGGAGTGCGGGCGCTCAAGCGCCGCACCGGCCGGGGAGCCCAGCAGTTCCGCGTGCCAGTCCGTGATCACCTTCAGGTCGTCCGCTACCTGCCAGATCAGGAAATCCGTATCTGCGCGCGTCCCAACCGTCGAGTAGAGGCGAGTGAGCATGCGCTCACCCGACCGCTCGATCGCCGAACCAATCGTCTTCGCGATGGTCAGCCGATCCGCCTCCGTGCCCCGGCGCAGATCGTCGCTGACGCGATAGAACGAGAACTTCACGAACTGCACGCCGCGTGCCGAGCCCTGACCGCTGAGCGCGTCGGGCGGAGGGCCGCCGGCTGATTGCGGGCGGCCGCCGCTGGCGTGGGGATGACCCTCGCTCGTCATGCGGAGGCCTCCAGCAACTCCAGCAGCTTGCGAGGGTCGACCTCGGTGTCCGGCAGCAGGCCACCATAATTGTTGTCGTACAGCGCCTCGATGCGCGTCGCCTCCTCAGCCGTGATCTCCGCCGTGTCCGAGGCGCCGACGAAGTCGTCGAGCTGTGCCAGGTCGTAGATGTTCGGCAGCGCGCTCACCACTTCCGGCGCGTGCAGCACGTAGCGCAGCGCCGCCTGGCCGAGCGAACGCTCCCCGCCCTCCGTGAGGAACGCGAGTTGATCGATCTTCTCGATCCCGTTCAGTAGCCAGCCGCGCGTGCGGTGGTTGCGATGGTCGTTCGGCTCAAACGTCGTGTTCTCGTCGTAGCCGCCCTCCAGCATCCCGGAGGAGTGTGGGACCCGCACCATCAGTGAGCGACCGGCCTTGCGAGCGGCGTCGATCAACTCGCGACCGGGCTCGATCTCCAGCGCGTTGTAGATCATGTGCACGACCTCGACGTTGCGCTCGGCGAGCGAGAAGAGGCCCTCTTCCAGCCAGCCGATCGCCGGCCCCAGCGCGACGCCGGCGCTCAGAATCTTGCCGTCGCGTCGTGCCTTGTCGAGGAAGGTCCAGATCTCGTCGAGCTCCAGATGCTCCTGGCGCACGTTGTGTAGCTGGTAGAGATCGATGTGGTCCGTCTCAAGCCGGCGCAGCGAACCGTCGAGCGCCTTTTCCAGGAACTCGACGTCGAAGCGGTGCGGCGCCTCCTGGTGGCCCTCGCGACGGTTGCCGATGTTCGACTGCCAGTCGTAGCCGAACTTCGTGCCGATCACGATCTCGTCACGGTCCGCCCCGGGGAACGCCTGCGCGAGAATCGTCTCGCCGCGGCCGTTGCCGTACGTATCCGCGGTATCGAAGAAGTTCACGCCTCGGTCGAACGCCTGGCGCAGCAGCGTCACCGCCGCATCATCGCCATGCTCGCCCCACCACCCGGCGCTAATCGTCCAGACACCGAAGCCGACCTCGGAGATCTCGATCTCGGTGCGCGCGATGGTGCGATAACGCATGTGTGAACCCCTTCAACCGCGAAAAATGTGGGCCGACGCCCCTACGCGGTGTCCGCCATCCGAGCCTGCGGAAGAGAAACCCTTCCGACAAGGGCCGTAGAACTGTGGTTTACCCAGTTTCGGCAAGTTTGCGCAGTTTAGAGAGACAAGACACAAGGAAAGAGATGCAGGCTTTCAGGGTTTCCCAAACGTCCTGCCGCCACGCACCGACCCGAGGTGATGAGACAGATCCGGCGCCGCGCGGACGGCGCTCGCGCTGGCGAGCGCCGATAGAGAACATCGAGCAGCAGCTCCAGGTCGGCTGGCGCTTCCTCACTCCCCGGTCGAGCCCTTATCGCTGCGCTCTCGGGTGCCGCAGTGGGCTACTGGTCACAGCGGCGGCCGCTCTCTTATGGACCACTGACGGCTCAGGTCGCGGAGATGAGCGGACAGGCAGAAGGCCTGAACGACATCGCGTCGGAACTGTCCACCTTCCTGCAGTGGCTCGGCGCATCGACCAACGTGATCGACGAGGCCGCCTAAAGCAACGTCTCACACCGGACGACCCCCCACGGGAAGCTGGAGAGACCCCGTCACGAACGTGGCGAGGTCTCTCTGTGTCTGCAGCTCTTTGCCTGTCGACGGCATCGGGCGTCCGTCGGCTACTGCCCCCCGCGGTTCACGGACTCGCTGCCGAAGCGGTCGTGGAGGTCATCCAGCGCCCGGTCCAGCCGCTCCTGCCGTCGCGTCTCTGTCTCGTCGGGACGCAGCTCATCGAAGCTCAGTTGCGTGATGTCGTCGGCGAGGTTGGTCGCGCCGAGGCCGATCAATCGCACCGGCCGCATCCTCTCCGTGCGCAGCAGCTGATCCAACAGCGCCTCGCCGGCCGCCGCCAGCGCAGCGGTCGACTGCGCGGGTCGTTCCAGCGTGTGACTGCGTGTCAGCGTCGTGAAATCCGACCAGCGCACCTTCAGCGTGACGGTGCGGCAGCGCCGCCCCGCCCGGCGCAGGTCAGTGCCCACCCGCTCCGCATGCCGTCGCAGCGTGCGCCGCAGTGCAGCGATGTCGGTGACGTCTTGGTTGAACGTCACCTCACGAGACATCGAACGCGCGGGACGCCCGCCGGCGCGGATCGGCGTGGGGTCGACGCCTCGGGCGCGGTCGTGCAGCACCTCGCCCGCTCGCCCGAAGCGTTGCACAACCCAGTCGCGGTCCAGTGTCGCCGCCTCACCAATCGTGCGAACACCGATCGACGCCAGCTCAGCGCCGAACTTCGGCCCGACTGACGGGAGATCGCGCACCGGCCACGGTGCCAGGAACGCCGCCTCCTCGCCCGCCGGCACCTCTATCAGCCCGTCTGGCTTCGCGAGGTCGGACCCCACCTTCGCCGTCGTGCGCGACCCGGCGATGCAGATCGAGACCGCGATCCCCAGCTCCTCGCGCACACGAGCGCGGATCCGCTCCCCTGCACCTCGGGCAGCTTCCGACGAGGTGGTGCCGTCGATACCCGTGAGGTCGATGTACGCCTCGTCGATGCCGACCGACTCCACGACCGGCGACGCCTCATTGAGGATGCGGTGGAAATCGCGGGAGACGGACTGGTAGCGGTCGAAACGCGGCGGCACGACCGCCGCCTGCGGGCACAACCGCAGCGCCTGCGACATCGGCTGCGCGGAGTGGCAACCGAACGTCCGCGCCTCGTACGACGCGCTCGCAACCACGCCGCGAGGGCCACCGCCGCCGACCAGCACCGGCCGGTCGATCAGCGAGCGGTCGTGCAGCCGCTCGACGGCGACGAAGAAGGTATCCAAGTCGCAATGGGCAACGCGATGGGGAAGTCGCGGGCCCGGAAAGGCTGCACCCGCCGTCGGAACTCTCCGATCTCGTAACGCCGGCAGCATAGAACGGGCGTTCGAGCATGGTCAATCTCCAGTCTTGACCGTCCGGCGCTGGCTCTGGTACCCAAGAGGCTGTCGAATCTCGCTGCTATGCGGGAGCGCGGAGACCATCGTTCGGGAGCACATCGTCGGCTACCGGCCGAGCCCCGTCGCCACGTAGACACAGCGAACCACGCTGGGCGTCACACCGGGCAGCGCGCCCGGCCGTCGTCGCCGGATACCACTGAGGGGACGCCGAGCCGCATCGCGCGTACGCGTGTGCGGGGAGGAATGAGGAACAGCTTGGGCGCTGACACCACTCGCTCGGTCGTGACGCGGAACGGTCGGCTTGACCGCCCCCGCGCATCGCGCTGGCCTGGACCTGGCGACGGCAGCATGCCGGCCGCCGTCATCCTGGCGGCAGGGCAGGGCAGCCGACTTGGCGGCCGCGACGACCTGCCGAAGCCGCTGACAGAACTGCTCGGCATCTCCCTGCTGGAGCGCACGATCCGTACTGCGTACGAAGCCGGCGTGCGCCGCTTCGTCGTCATCACCGGCCACCGCCACCACGAAGTCGCCGCCACCACGACCTCGATCGCCGCGCGCTTCGGCGTGCACATCGATGTGGCGGAGAGCCGGTCGTGGGAGCTCGGCAACGGCGCTTCCGCGCTCGCCAGCCAGTCGCACATCGACAGGCGCTTCTTCCTGCTGATGGCCGACCACGTCTACCCGGTCGAATTCCTGGCACGCTTGATCGAACAGGACGACGGCGTGCGGACCTGCGCGCTGGTCGTCGATCACGATCTCCCCGCCGTCCACGACCTCGCCGAAGCGACGAAGGTGCGGACCGCCGGTTCGGACATCGTCGCCATCGGCAAAGCGCTCAGCGACTTCGATGCGGCCGACACCGGCATCTTCCTCTGCCGCCCGGCGCTGTTCGACGCGCTGCGCGACTGCGCCACGCATGGCCGCCACCTGCTCGGCGAAGCCGTCCAGCTGCTCGCAGCGCGCGGTGAGGTGTCGTGGGTGCCGTCCGACGGCCAGCTCTGGCAGGACGTCGACACGCCCGAGGATCTGACGGTCGTACGTGGGCGGTTGCTCGCGGTGGGCAACGACGAACGGCTACTGAGCACGCCCTAACGGCGCGACACTCCGAACTTCACGAGTCGTGTCTCAGGCGGAGTGGGTCGTCCCGCTGCCCTCTGCGGCGTCCGACGGCAACGTCTCGCTACCCGCCGGCACATCTGACGAGGCGGTCTGGGCGGTCGAGGCGGCCCTGCCGTTGCTGGCGGGCTGATCGACCGCTTCCAGCTCATCCGTCTCGGCAGTCTCATCGTCGGGCTCGGCCGTCACCTCGACGACACGCAGCCCCTCGAGTTCCGCTTCGGTGACGCTGGCCAGCGCCTCATCGGCGCTCTGCCCCTGCCGCATCCGCTTCGCGACCGCAACGCCTGCCAGCGCGACCAGCGCGGACGAGAGCGCCGCACCACCCGCGAGGAACTTGTGCCGCCGTACGAGGTCGGGGAAGCGGTCGAGCGCGGAGTGCGCCAGTCGCACTGCGTCGCGTGCCGTGCTGTCGATCGTGTCGCCGCCGCTCGGGCGACGCAGGTCCTTCGGCAACTTCATGAGCTGATGCCTCCGCTCGAGGTGGGTAGCTGCCGGAACAGGATAGCCATCTCCACGGCTGCAAGCATCGCTTCGCGGCCACTATTGCGGACATCTCCGCCGGCCCGCGCCTGCGCCTGCTCGTCAGTATCTGCCGTGATCACGCCAAACGTTACCGGCAGTCCGAATTCGCGCGAAACGTCAGAAATTCCGCGCGCAGCCTCGCCCGCGACGAAGTCAAAGTGCGAGGTTTCCCCGCGTACCACGGAGCCGATGCAGACAACCGCGTCGTACTGCCCGCTCGCGGCCAGTCGCTGCGCTGCGGCGGGTAGCTCGAACGCGCCGGGCACACGAGCGAGCGTGAGGGCGTCGTCAGCAACCTTGCACTCGGCGGCCGTCTTTACTGCGCCCTCGATCAGGGCATCGACCACACCGGATTTGTCGAAGCGCGCGGCCACAATTGCGATGCGCAGGCCGGAGCCGTCGTGCGACCCCTCGATCGTCTGCACGGCTAGGGGCCGCCGGTCCCGGGCATCTCCTGCTCCAGGATGTGACCCATCTTGTCGCGCTTCGTGATCAGGTAGCGAATGTTGTGGGGGTTCGCGGGAACCTCCAGCGGCACCCGCTCCACGACTTCCAGGCCGTAGCCCTCCAGCCCGACGCCGCGGATCTCGCCGAAGGTGGCGATCTCCTCGATCTTCGTCGGGTTGTTCGTCATCAGTCGCAGCTTGCGGATGCCGATGTCGACGATGATCTGAGCGCCGATGCCGTACTCACGGGCCTCGACCGGCATGGACAACGCCTCGTTCGCCTCGGCGGTGTCCATGCCCTCGTCCTGCAGATGGTAAGCGCGGATTTTGTTGTGCAGGCCGATCCCGCGGCCCTCCTGATCCATGTAGATGATCGCGCCGCGGCCCTCGCGGGCCACCAGCTCCATCGCCGTCTCCAGTTGTTCGCCGCAGTCGCAGCGCATCGAGGCGAAGACGTCACCGGTCAGGCACTGGTCATGCACCCGCACCAGCGCCGGCTCGTCCGTCGTCAGGTCGCCCATCGTCAGCGCGACGTGCTCCTTCGAGTCGATCAGCGTGCGGTAGCCGACGACCTTGAAGTCGCCGAACTTGGTCGGCAGCTTGCTCTCGTCGACGCGCTCGACGAGCCGCTCATTCGCCAGTCGGTACGCGATGATGTCGGCCACGCTGACGATGCACATGCCGTGCTTGCGGGCGAAGCGCTTGAGGTCCGGCAGGCGTGCCATCGTGCCGTCGTCCTTGATTACCTCGCAGACGACGGCGACGGGCTCCACACCGGCCATCTTGCAGAGGTCGACCGACGCCTCCGTCTGGCCGGCGCGCACCAGCACGCCTCCGTCGCGTGCTCGCAACGGGAAGATGTGGCCGGGGCGGGTCAGGTCGCCGGGCCTGCTCTTCGGATCCGCCAGCACGGCGAGGGTGCGCGAGCGATCGGAGGCGGAGATACCGGTGGTGACGCCATCGGCCGCCTCCACGCTGATCGTGAATGCGGTGCCCAGCGGGGCATTGTTGCGGCGCGTCATCAGCGGAACCTCGAGCTGATCGAGCCGGTCGCCGGCCATCGGCGCGCAGATCAGGCCGCGCGCGTGGATCGCCATCAGGTTGACCACCTCCGGCGTGCAGAACTGCGCCGGGATGCAGACATCGCCTTCGTTCTCGCGGCTCTCGTCGTCGACGATGATCACCATCCTGCCGTTACGGAAGTCGTCGATCGCCTCTTCGGCGGTCGCGAGCACCGGTGCCGGCTTCTTGCGATGAGCTGCCATGAATCCCCCCCATTGTGAGTCGACGCCGATCAGAACTCAGGTCGCCGCCCGTTCCTCCAACAGTTGCTCGACGTAGCGAGCCATGATGTCGGTTTCGAGATTGACTCTATCACCGGGCTCACGGCCCGTCAGGTTCGTATTTTCCTGTGTGTACTGCACTAATGAGACTGAGAACGACTCTGAATCTCGCGCTACGACGGTCAGCGAGGCCCCGTCAACGCTCACCGGCCCCTTCAGAATGATGTAGCGCATGTGCCCGGAGTCGACGTGGTACTTCGCGATGACCGCGTCACCCTCCGGCGTCAGGCTGTCCAGCGTGCAGGTCGCCTCAATCACCCCTCTCACCATGTGACCCGAGATTCGCGTGCTCGGCGTCAGCGAGCGTTCGAGGTTGACCGAGGCCCCCGCGACCGCTTCAGCGAGGTTGGAGAGCCGGAACGTCTCCGGCATCACGTCGAACGTCAACGACTCGCCGTCCATCGTGCGCACCGTCAGGTCGACGCCGTTGACCGCAATCGAGTCGCCGAGCTGCGTGCCCTCGAGGATCGTGCTGCACTCGATGATCAGCTCGCCGCCTTCGAGGCTGCGCACCTGCGCCACCTCTTCGATGATTCCCGTGAACACGACGCCTCCTACCGTTCCATCACATTGTCGGCGTCTGCGTCCGGCCACACCGGCACGCCGCTTATCAACGTGTCGTCGCTCAGCCGCTCCACCGTCACATCCCGCAGCCGCGGCGCCTGCGCCATGCGCTCGACACCCTCGCCCGCCACCGCCGATGGCGCATCGCGCGCACCGATCACGACCGGCGCAATCACCGCGTGGACGCGGTCCACGAGGCGGCGGTCGAACAACGAGCCGAGCACCACACCGCCACCCTCGAACAGCACCGTGAGCATGCCTCGTTCGCCCAGTTCGCGCAGCAACGCACCCAGGTCGAGGTGCCCGCCCGCCTGCGGCAGCACCAGTAGCTCCGCACCGCGCGCCGCCATCAGCTCGCGCCACTCGACCGTCGAGGCCTCCGTTGTTGCGATCAGCGTCGATGACTCCCCACCGAGCACCGTGGCATCCTCCGGCGTGCGCCCGCGCGAGTCGAGCACGATGCGCAGCGGTTGGTGCGCGCCCTCGCTGCTGCCGCCTGGTCGGGCGGTCAGTTGCGGGTCGTCGATGACGACGGTGTTCGAGCCGACGACGATCGCGTCCAGCGCCGGCCGCTGCTCGTGCGCCCACGCCAGCGTCTCCGACCCCGAGACCCAGCGCGAGTCACCGGATGAGGCAGCGATCCGCCCATCTAGCGAGGCCGCGAACTTCACGACCACCAGCGGCAGCCCAGTGCGGCGGTGTTTCAGGTAGCCGGCAAGCTGGTACGAAGCCTCCTCCGCACCATCGCCCTCGCTCGCCTCGATCCCAGCCTCGCGCAGTGCCTGCCCGCCGTTGCCGGCGACGTGCGAATCGGGATCCTCGATCGCGTAGCGCACCTCCTCGACCCCGGCCGCGATCAGGGCGTCCGAGCAGGGCGGCGTGCGGCCGGTGTGCGAGCAGGGTTCCAGCGTCACGTAGACGGTCGCGCCGCGCGCACGCTCGCCCGCTTCTCGCAGTGCGCCCACCTCCGCGTGGTCGCCGCCGGGCGGCTGTGTGTACCCGCGGCCCACGATCTCGCCCTCGCTCACCACCACCGCGCCGACCGGCGGGTTCGGCGCGGTCGTGCCCTGCGCGAGGGCTGCCTCGCTCAGCGCTTCGCGCATGAACTCGGACGCGGCCACAGGCCCTACTGCTCCCGGCGCTCGTAGTCGGTGTAGCCGCGGCTGGCGGTCGGGCCCGTCTGGCCCTGGTACTTGGAGCGCAGCCCCGCGGAGCCGTACGGATGCTCGGCCGCAGTCGTCAGCCGCAGGAACGAGAGCTGCCCGATCTTCATCCCGTAATAGAGGCGGATCGGCAGGTTCGCGACGTTCGACAACTCCATCGTCAGGTGCCCGTCCCAGCCCGGGTCGACGTAGCCTGCCGTCGCATGCACCAGCAACCCGAGCCGCCCGAGCGAGGACTTGCCTTCGACGCGGGCTACCAGGTCGTCCGGCAGTGCGATGCGTTCCAGCGTGGAGCCCAGCACGAACTCCCCGGGGTGCAGCACGAACGCTTGATCGTCGTCCACGGTCTCCAGCTCGGTCAGATCCTCGACCGGTTCGCGCACATCGATGTAGGAGTCGCGGTGATTGCGGAAGACGCGGAATTGGCGGTCGAGCCTGATGTCCACGGAAGCGGGCTGGAGGGCATCCTCGGCGATCGGCTCGATCACGAGCTTGCCGGACGTCAGTTCCTCGCGGACGGATCGGTCGCTGAGGACCATCGTGCACCTCGTATCGGGGGGAGGCCTCGCACCGCAGCGTCGAGGGGACGCCGCGCGGCAAATATACAGCCTCGCCGCCGCAACGGCTCGCGAGGCCTTCCAACCCCGTTGCGAGGGCCCTTGGCCCCTACTCGATCTCGTACGTGACGAAGACCGAGATCGCAATTTCCGTCTCGCCCGGCGAGATCGATGTCTCCGCCTGCGCCGCCGCGGCGAACACGCGGCCACCGCCGGGGTCGGCGAACGGTGAGGAGAAGCTGCTCTCGGAGATCGTGCGCGCCTGGCCCAGCGTCACCCCGGCCAGCGTGGCGAGCTGCGCCGCGCGCTCGCGTGCATCCTCGATCGCCAGTTTGCGCGCCTCGTCCTGGAACTGCTCCGGCTCGTCGACGGTGAACGAGATGCCGTTGATCCGCACGTCGTCTCCGCCGGCCTCGGCGGCATCATCGAGCACGTCCGAGACGCTATCGATGTTGCGCACCTTCACGGAGAGCCGGTTCGAGACCGTGTACCCGGTCACCTGTGGGGTGTCCTCGGATCGATAGTCGTACTGCGGCTGGATGCTGAACGAGGTCGTCGTGATGTCGGTATCGGCGATCGCGTTGTCGGTCAGCGTCTGCTGCACCGCCGCCATCGCCTCGGCGGCCTGCGAGCGTGCGAGCGCGACCGTCTTCGCCGTCACCTCGACGCCGAGGCTCAGCACAGCGATGTCCGGCACCACGGTCACGCTCCCGTTGCCGGTCACCGAAATCCCGCTTTGCTGTGGCTGACTGACTGCGACAGTCGCCCCGTCTGAGCAGGCCGCGAGCAGCAGCGCCGCCGCAACGAAGGTCGCCAATCCGAACTGGTACCTGCGCATCGCTGTCCTCTTCGTTCTCGCCTCAATTAGGATGCCCCTACTAGGATGCGCCGTCGGACGCCCGCGCGCTCGCAGCCTGCGTACCGAGGGGATAGCGATGCCGATCGCCGCCGGCAAGGATCTGCTGACTGCCGCCGAGCGCGGCAGCTACGCCGTCCCCGGCTTCAACGTCTCCAACCTCGAGCTGGCGCTCGGCGTGATCGACGCCGCCGAGGCGCGCCAGTCACCGCTGCTGCTCCAGCTCAACCCCTCCAACATCGAGCACTTCGGCAGCCTGGCCGTCGCTGCCACCATGGCCCGCGCGCTCGCCGAGCAGGCATCCGTGCCGGTCGCGGTGCACCTCGACCACGGCCCGGACGTCGCACTGCTGCGTGCCGCCGTGCAGGCCGGTTTTACCTCGCTGATGTACGACGGCTCCACCTACCCCTTCGAGCGCAACGTGCGCGAGACCCGCGAGGCTTATGCCGTCGCCGCGGCGGCCGGCGTCGCGCTGGAGGCGGAGCTCGGCCACGTCGGCGGGCGCGAGCCGGGGGTGCTCACCTCCGAGGCCGTGCTCACGGAGCCGGAGCTCGCACAACGCTTCGTCGATCAGACGCAGGTCGACTCGCTGGCCGTCTCCGTCGGCACCGCACACGGCCTCGCCGGCGAGATCCGGCTCGACCTGCTGCACGAACTGCGCGCCGCCACCCACGGCCTGCCGTTGGTGCTGCACGGAGGTTCGGGCGTGCGCCCCGGCCAGCTCGACGAGGCCGTCACCGGGGGCATCCGCAAGCTGAACATCAGCAGCGAGCTGCACGCTGCCTTCGCCCACGCGCTCGACGAGCACGCCGGCGGCAGCGACCCGCGCCCGGCGTTGCGCGCCGCGCGCGCCGCTGTCGCGGAGGTCGCCAGTGCGCGCATCGACCAGCTCGGAGCGGCACACCGCGCCTGATCCGCCGCCGCCTCGCTGCGGCACTCGATGCGAGCTGCGCCCGGTGGGAGGCTAGCGCGGTCGGTTGCTATAATTCACGGCAATGCTGGAACCAGCCGTCGCGGAACCCGCCCCACCCCCCGTTCTGCGCACGATCCGACTCGCCACCACCAGTCACGTCGGCATCGTCGACGTCGATCCGTGGTCGCACACGCCGGTGGGTGCCGAGCCGGGTCGCCGCCTGCCCTTCCGTCTGGCCGCCTCTTCGGAAGTGCTGGAAGTCGCCGCGCTCGCGCTCGTGATGTTCCTCGCCGTCCGCTTCGTCGCGCAGAACTTCGTCGTCGAGGGCGCCTCGATGAGCCCGACGTTTACGAGCGGTGACCTGCTGATCGTCAGCAAGCTCGCCTACCGCAGCTTCGACATCGCGTGGCTGCCGTGGAGCGACAACGAGGCGTGGCAACCCTTCGGCGACCCTTCCCCGGGCGATGTCGTCGTCTTCCACTTCCCCGGCAACACCGATCGCGACTTCATCAAGCGCGTGATTGCGACGCCCGGACAAACCGTCGAGGTGACAGGGGGACAGCTGTATGTCGATGGCGTCTTAGCCGACGAGCCGTTCATCGCGGACGCGCCGCGCTACGACTACGGGCCTGAGGTGGTGCCACGCGGAATGCTCTTCGTGCTCGGTGACAACCGCAACAACTCGTACGACTCGCACTCGTGGGGCATGCTTGATCGCGCCGAGGTGATCGGGCGGGCAGAGTTCCGCTACTGGCCGCCCGGCGACATTGGCACGGTCGGCCACGGCGACGGCGACGAGGCCGACTCATCGCAGTTTTCGGGGGTGTTCGCATCGCCATAGATCCTGAAGTGATCGCCGCCTTCGAGCAGGCCGGGGCGTTTCTCTCTGGTCACTTCCTGCTCACCTCCGGCCGTCACTCCGACCGCTACATGGAGAAGTTCAACCTGCTCCAATGGTCCGACCCGACCGAACTCGTTTGCCGCAAGATGGCGGACGCGATGCGGGAGCATCAGCCGGTCACCGTCGTCGGCCCCACCACCGGCGGCGTCATCCTCTCCTACGAGGTCGCCCGGCAGCTCGGCCTGCGCGGCATCATCGCCGAACCAAACGGCGAGGGTGGCTTCGTGATTCAGCGTGGATTCCGCCTCGAATCCGGCGAGCGCGTCCTCGTCGTCGACGACATCCTCACCACCGGCGGCTCCGTCGTGCAGACCCTCGATGCCGTGCGGGCGGTGGGCGGAGAGCCCGTCGGCGTCGCGGTGATGGCCGATCGCACAGCGGGGGCGATGGACTTCGGTGTCCCGTTCTTCGCGGCGACCGACGTCGAGATACAGAGTTACGAGGCGGACGATTGCCCGCTCTGCCGCGATGGCGTGGAGCTGCGCGACCCGAAGCGGGCGTAGCGCCTCCCGGCACGCGCCCGCTGCCCTCGGTCGTGCCACGTCGTCGGATGCGAGCGTTGGAGAGGGATCCGATGCTCGATCATGTCGTCTACGCCGTACCCGATCTCGAAGCCGCGATCGATGACCTCGAGCAGCGCCTCGGCGTCCGATCCACCCTCGGCGGCCGCCACCCCGGCCGAGGCACCTACAACGCGCTGCCCTCCTTCGGCGACGGCGGCTACTTGGAGATCATCGCCCCTGACCCGAAGCAGCCAGACCCCGCCGCCCCGCGCTCATTCGCGGTCGACACCCTCACCGAGCCGGTGCTGCGCACATGGGCCGCGAAGGCCCCCGACATCGCCGCCCGCGTGCAGCGAGCGCGCGACGCCGGCTATGACCCCGGCGATGCCCGCGACATGAGCCGTGAACGCCCGGATGGCGTCACGCTCGCCTGGCGACTCACGCAGTCCGGTAGCGAGCCGGGCGGGTGGCTCGTGCCCTTCCTGATCGACGGGGGCGAGAGTCCTCACCCGGCCGACGACGCGCCCGGTGGGGTCACGCTCGACTCACTCCGCGCGGAGCACCCACAGCCTGACGCCGTACGCTCGATGCTCGCGGCGCTCGGCCTCGACCGCGAGCTGGAGGTCACCGAGGGCCCGGCCGCTCGGCTCTTCGCTCGCATGACCGGTCCGGCGGGAAGCGTCGACCTGTAGCATTCAGCGGCTCGTATCGGAGGCGGCCATGGCCCGTGTGAAGTACCTCGACCAGTCAGACCTCGCGCCGGAGGATCAGGAGCTGCTCGCGCGGTCCGCGAACTTCTTCCGCGCCTTCGTGCACAGCCCGGAGGCCTATCGCAGCTTCGGCCAGCTCGGCGGCTGGATCCGCAACACCAGCACACTCGACTCGCGTCTGCGCGAGATGGCGATCCTCCAGGTCGGCTACATGACGAGCTGCGAGTACGAATACAGCCATCACATCAAGATCGGACGCGACTTCGGCGTCAGTGACGACGACATCCGAGCGATCGCCGCCGACACCGCAGGCAAGGCGACCGCGCTCAGCGAACTCGACTGCGCGGTGCTCCAGCTGACGAGGGAGATGACCACCGACATCCAGGGGTCACAGGAAGCCTTCGACGCCGTGAGCGCAGAGCTCGGCGAAGAGCACACCGTCGACCTGCTGCTCGTGATCTCTTTCTACAACGCCGTAGTGCGAATGCTCTACACGCTCGAGATCGACGTCGAAGACGAGTACCTGCCACTGCTCGAAGAGTTCCCGCTCCCGCCAGCCTAGCGAGGGCCAAAGCCGCCAACTCTTCCCGCCCGTCCGATTCCGCTCCGGTCCATCCACTCCATCTCCCCTCGCCCCGTCGGGGGAGAGCGGCTGGGGGTGAGGGCCGCTCCAGCCTCCACCGAGAGGGTGCCGAAGGGGAGGCCGCTCCAACCTCCACTCCAAGAAGGGGGTGCAGGGGGCGAAGCCCCCGCTTCTCACGGGAGGGTGGATGGGTTCCCTCCAAAACATGCAGCCGCGGCGAAGCTGCGTCCGAACTCCGCTTCCACCCGCCAGTCGCCGCGAGGCTACCGGGGCGAAACCGCCCGCCGCAGCTCCGATGCGAGATTCCCCCGCCGCCCGACGCGAACGCCCTCGAGCCCCAGCCAGCTCGCCATCGTCGACAGCTCCGAGGCCAGCTCAGCCGCCACATGCCCCGGCTCGCGGCCATCCTCGATGTGCGCCGACTGCACCAGCAGCACGCCCTTCTGGCGGTCGGACTTCAGATCGACGCGCCCCACCAGCTTATCGCCCAGCAAGAACGGCATCGCGTAATACCCGAACTGCCGCTGCGGCTCCGGCACATAAATCTCGATGCGGTAGTGGAAACCGAACAGCCGCTGCACACGCTCGCGCGTCCAGATCAGCGGGTCGAACGGCGTCAACAGCGCGCGAGCGTTCACCCGACGCGGCAGCTTCGCCTCCGGGTGCAGGAACGCCGGCTGCTTCCAGCCCTCGACACTCACCTCGCGTAGATCGCCGGCATCGACGAGGTCGCCCAGCAGCGGCCCGGCGCGCTTCACCATGTAGTAGTGGCTGAGATCCTGCATCGTGCCGATGCCGTGGTGGCGTGCCGCCAGCAGCAACAACTCGCGCTGCGCATCGGCCGATGTCGGCACAGGCGCGTCCAGCACCTCCGCCTTGAACACCCGCTCCGGCACGTCGTACAGCCGCGCGAAGTTCTTGCGGTCGCGCACCGTCACATTGCCTCGCGCGAAGTGCCACTCCAGCGCGGTCTTGCCCTTGCCGTAGCCCCACCACGGCCCGGTGCGCTCGCCCGGATCCTCCATCGTCGCGACATTCAGCGGCCCGTGCGCCTGCACCTCTTCGAGCACCGCCGCGATGTACCCGGGCTCGCGCCCTTCGAGGTCGCTGACCCGCGTCCGACGCCCGTGATCCTCCATGCGGTGCCGGAACAGCGAGTAGCGCTCCGTCGGAATGAACGAGGCGGCATGACCCCAGTACTCGAACAGCTCGCGGCGTCGGTACGCCATCTCATCGAGCAGCGTCATGCGGTACGGCCCCAGCCGCGAGAACAGCGGCATGTAGTGCGCCCGCACCACCACATTCACCGAGTCGATCTGCAACATCCCGATGCGGTCGATCACCCGCCGCAGGTGACGCACATCGACGCGCCCCGACGGCCGAGCGTCGGCAAAGCCCTGCGCCGCCAGGGCGATACGGCGCGCCTGCGCCAGCGAGAGGTCGGTCGCGGCCATGGCGCGGAAGGTACCGCGCCCGCCTCGGCGCTACCAACGAGCCCGGAGGAGCCGAAGGTGAAGGCCGTCTCCGCCGTCGCCGTCTCGTAGAGCACGCCCGCCCCGCAGAGCGTGCAGTTAGGCCAGCGAGACCGCGACGCCACCGACCACGTCATTTGCCATCTTGTGTCAGTCGAGGATGCGCAACGGGTAGGCGCGCACGTCGCCGTTGATCTCCACGCCCTCGCCCTCGGCCGAGGCCTCGACGAGCGGCAGCCCTCGAACATCATCGACGTACTCACGCGCTCCTTCGCGATGCTCACGGAGCGGCGCGCCGTCTGCACCGTCGAGCACGCCTAGCACCAGGCCGATGTCGTCCACATCCGCCCCGGCCTGCACACCGAGAACGCCTCCGAATTCGATGGCGCCGACTGGCTGATCAAGGAGTCCTACGCAATGGCCCGTAGCGTCTTCGACCAGTGCTGAGACGGCGAGGATCTGACCGCAGGCAGTCATCAACTGGCGATGACCAGCGGCCTCTGACCGCCACTCTGAAGCGGCAACCGAGTGCCCCTCCGGCGGATACCCCGAGCGGGGGTGAGACAACTTCAGAAGAGAAGTGACGGCCCGAGAACTCCAGAAGAGGGGGTGTGGGGGCGAAGCCCCCACGGATTCAAGGGCGGGCGGGTGGGTCCCCCCGCGAAGCGGGAACAAACAGCGCGGCGAAGCCGCTCCCTAAAAGATCACCCGTTTGGCGACGAGCGAGAAGTAGTCGTCCTCCGACAACCCGAGCTCGCCCCGCAACACCTCCTCGTTGTGCTCGCCCCAGCGAGGGGACGTGCGTAGCGGTGGCGTCTCGCCATCCATCCGGATCGGCTGCTCGTGCGTCGTGAACACCAGATCCTCATCCTCGCGGCCGAGCCCGACGAGGTGGCGGCCCGGCATCCACGGATCGCGCGTCGTCATGTCTTCGAGGTCCTCGACCACCCCGGCCATCACCCCGGCCTGCTGCAGCGTGTGCATCACCTCCCACGCGTCGCGCTCGCTCGTCCACGCCGCGAGCGCCTCATCGAGCGCGTCCTCGTGCTCCCGTCGCGCCTCGGCGGTGGCGAAGCGAGCATCCGAGGCCAGTTCGGGCCGCCCGATCGTCGCGCAGAGTGCCTGCCACTCCTCCTCTGATCGCACGGCAATCGCGCACCAGCGGTCCTCGCCCGCGCATGGGTACGCGCCGTGCGGCACGTAGGCGCGGGAGCGGTTGCCGGGGCGCGGTGGCAGCTCGCCGTTGGCCGTGTACTCGAGGATGTCCGTCCCCAGCAGGTTCACCGTCGCCTCAAGCTGCGCCAGCTCGATGAACTGCCCCTCGCCGGTGCGCTCGCGGTGATAGACGGCAGCCATCACGGCCCCGATCGCCTGGTACGGCGTCGAGAAATCGGAGTAGAGCGGGCCGATGCCCGTCGGCGGTCGGTCGGCGAAGCCCATGTTCTCGTGCATCCCGCCGAACGCGATCACGCCGTTGCCGTAGGAGCCGTAGCCGCTGTACGGCCCGTCTTCGCCCATCACCGGCATCGAGAGCACGATCAGGTTCGGATTAAGCTCGCGAAGCTCCTCGTAGCTCAGCCCCCAGCGCGCCATCCGGGTCGGCGTGAAGTTGCTGGTCACGATGTCGGCGTTGCGAATGATCTCCTTCGCCAGCTCGATGCCGCGAGGTTCGCCCAGGTTGATCGTCACCGACTGCTTGTTCGTGTTCGCGTCGTTAAAGACCCCGTTCGTCTCCACGCTGTTGCTATCGGGCGGCTGAATTCCGATCGCGCGGATGCTGTCCATCCGCGCCTCCGACTCGATCTTCGTCACCGTCGCGCCGAAGTCCGCCAGGATGCGCGTCGTCGCAGGCCCCGCGATCATCCAGCAGAAGTCCGCGATCCGCAGCCCCGCGAGCGGCAGTCCGACGCCGGCCCCGTTGCTCGCCCCGTTCGTCGCCGCCTGCACCTGCGAGGGCGGCACCGAGGGCTGATAAGACTGCTCCGCCGGCTGCGGCAGGCTTGCGAGCACCTCCGTGTTGTGTTCCCCCAGCGCAGGGGCGGGACGGCGAGGCGGAAGCGGCGTCCCGCTCATTGCGTAGGCCGCACCGGCGTCGGTGAGCGCCGTGCCGAGCTGCGCATGCTCCACCGCCGTGAAGTAGCCGCGATGGATGAGATGCACATCCTCGACCAGGTCGCGCGTGTTGTTCACCGGCATCACCAGCATCCGGTGTTGCTGTCCGGCGTGGAACAGGTCGGCGCGGTCGTACTTTGCCGCGAGCTGGGTGAGGATCTCCTTCAGCACGGCCCCGTTCATTGCTCGGTGCATCGGCTCGTCCCACTCGGGGGCCGCGATCGCCTCGCCCAGCCCCTCCTCGTCCATCCACTGCTGGAAGACCTTCCACAGCGCGGGCGCGCCCAGCGGGATCACGAAGCTGATCCAGCGCTCGTCGCGACAGAGGAAGAGTCCGCGTCCGCCCCCGGGCCCCTCGATGCCCGTGCGCATCGGGATGCGCCCATGCCAGCCAAAGATGTTCGCGTTCGCCGTCTGGATCGTCGACATCGACGTCGCTTCCTGCATCGAGACATCGACCCGCCGCCCGCGTCGCTGCGGGTCGCGCTCGCGCCCGGCCAGCGCCAGCAGCGCGCCGCTGAACGCCGCCACCGCACCCATGTGGTACGCCTGCTCGCCCCCCGGCTGGTTCGGTGGGTCATCGGCGAAGCCGTTCAGGTACATCAGCCCGCTGGCCGCCACCGCCACCAGGTCGTTGCCGCGGTACTCGCGATGCGGGCCGTCCTGCCCGAACGGCGTCACCGTCACGTAGATCAGCGCCGGATTCAGCGCGCGCAGCGCTTCGTAGCCGATGCCCAGCGCGTCGAACGCTCCCGGCGCGGCCGTCTCGATCAGCATGTCGGCGCTCGCAGCCAGCCGCCTCAGCTGCTCGATGCCCTCGTCGCTATCGAGGTCCAGCGTCACGCTGCGCTTGTTGGCGTTGAAGTGCAGGTGGTACAGCGACCGCTCCGCACCCGCCTCGCCACCGAGGTAGGGCGCACGCGACCGCACCGCGTCCGCCCGAGGCGACTCGACGCGCACGACGTCGGCGCCCAGCTCCCCGAGCTGGCGAGCCGTGAAGACGCCCGACTCCCCAGCGAGGTCGAACACCCTCACCCCGGCCAGCGGGCCACCCGAGTGCTGTTCGGACAGTGTCACGACGAGTTCCCTCGAATTGGTCTACAGTGCGGGCGGTATCGTACCGCAGCAGCCGCGCGAACCGAGCAGAGGAGCACGACGATGACGAACGCCAGCGAGGATCAGGTCCTCTTCGAGGTGCAGGATCGGGTCGCGACGATCACGCTCAACCGACCGGAGGCGCTGAACGCCATGAACGGTGCGGTCGGGCGGGGGATCATGGACGGCCTCAACCGCATCGAGGACGACTCCGAGATCCGCGTCGGCATCATCACCGGCAACGGCCGCGCATTCAGTGCGGGCGCCGACCTCAAGGAGCGCGCCGCCTCCGGCTCCGGCGGTGGCGCAGCCGGGAACTCCGTGCGGGCCTACATCGAGGCCGACTCGCACGCTGCGTTCTCAACCTTCCGCGCCGGCAAGCCACTGATCGCCGCCGTCAACGGCTTCTGCCTCGCGGGCGGGCTGGAACTGGCGATGATCTGCGACATCCGCATCGCCTCGACCGCCGCCTCCTTCGGGCTGCCGGAGATCAAGCGCGGCTTCTTCCCCGGCGCGGGTGGCCCGCAGAAGCTGCCGCGTGCGATCCCGCAGGCGCTGGCCATGGAGATGCTGCTCACCGGCGATGCCTACGACGCCGAGACCGCGCTCAGGGCCGGGTTGATCAGCCGCGTCGTCGACCCGGACGACCTGGTGCCGACGGCCCACACCCTCGCCGCCACGATCGCCGCACACGCCCCGCTCGCCGTGAAGGCCGTGAAGGAGCTCGCCCACGCCTCGGCGGACCTCTCGATCGACCAGGCGATGCGCTTCGGCAGCGCCCTGCGCTGGATCATCGGCGAGACGGACGACGCGAAGGAAGGCCCCCGGGCCTTCACCGAGAAGCGCGAGGCTGAGTACAAGGGCGAGTAGGCCGCGGCGGCTCACCTCCGCTCACCAGGAGGGGTCACACGCCCGCCGCGCGCCGCCCACGCTCCCGTAAACTAGCCACATGAGGATCCTCGCGATCGACGTCGGCACCAGGACGCAGGACATCCTCGCGTTCGACTCAGATGGCCCGATCGAGAACTCGCCCAAGCTCGTCATGCCCTCGCCGACCGTGCGCGCCGAACGGCGCATCCGCGAGGCGACCCGCATCGGCCGCGCTGTCGTCGTCAGTGGCGTGCTCTCGGGCGGCGGCCCCTGCCACTGGGCGCTGGGCGACCATATCCGCGCCGGCCACCCCGCCTACGCCACCGCCACCGCCGCCCAGACCTTCTACGACGACCTCAGCCGCGTCGAGGCGGACGGCGTCACGATCGTGAGCGACGATGAGGCCGCGACGATCGACGGCGATCAGATCGACCTGCGCGACCTCGACCTCGCTTCCATCCGCACCGCGCTCGATGCCTTCGGCGCGGAGAGCACGTTCGATGGTCTCGCGCTCGGCGTGCTCGACCACGGCGCGGCGCCGCCGGACGTGTCCGACCGCATCTTCCGCTTCCAGCACATCGAACGCGTGCTCACGGAGACCGCGGACGTGCGCGCCTTCGCCTTCCTCCCGCAGGACCTGCCTGACTCGCTGACCCGCGCCCGCAGCGTGCTCGACTGCGTGGATATCGATGTCCCGACCGTCTTCATGGACAACGGCCCGGCCGCCGCGCTCGGTGCGCTGCACGACCCGCTCGTCGCCCGCCACCAGCGCACCTTCGTCCTCAACGCCGGCAACATGCACGCCCTCGGCTTCATCCTCGACGGCACCCGCATTGACGCCGTCTTCGAGCACCACACCGGCGAAATCTCCACCGAGCGGCTCGCCGAGATGGTCGAAGAGCTCTGCGCCGGGACCCTCACCTCGCAGACCGTCTTTGAGTCGAAGGGCCACGGAGTCCACTACGCGGCCGAGCCACCGTTCGAGGTCGGCACGATCGCGGTCACCGGCCCTCGCCGCGCCGCCGTGCTCGAGCTGCTACCGCACGCGCACGCCGCCGCTCCGCACGGCGACATGATGCTCAGCGGCGCATTCGGGCTGCTCGACGGCTTCGCCTACCGCGTGCCCGAGGCGCGAGAGGCGGTAGCGGCATTGCATGGACAGTGACGCTCCGGATCCGATCTCCGCAGGCCAGCCGGTGATCGCTCGCTGCACCGACGAGGACTTTCGTCTCATCCTGGCGATCATCAACGATGCCGCGCAGGCCTACCGGGACGTGATTCCCGGCGACCGCTGGCACGACCCCTACATGACGGAGGACCAGCTGCGGCAGGAGCTTCGCGACGGCGTCGTGTTCTGGGGAGTCGAGGAGGATGGCCGCCTCACGGGCGTGATGGGTATCCAGCAGACGGACGAGCAGCACGGGCCGGCTCTGATCAGGCACGCCTACGTAAGCACCGCCGACCAGCATCGCGGGATCGGCGGACGGCTGCTCACCCACCTGCGAGCGCAGACCTCTGCTCCGTTCCTCGTCGGTACATGGGCCGATGCGCAGTGGGCCGTCCGCTTCTACGAACGCCGCGGTTTTCGCATCGTCACGGCGGGAGAGAAGAACCGGCTGCTCAGGCGCTACTGGTCCGTGCCGGAACGCCAGATCGAGACATCCGTGGTGCTCGCGGACGAGCGCTGGTTCGAGGCACCGCGTCCCGATCGCGAATCGGCGTAGAATGCGCCGGCATCGACGGCAACGCCCGCGCTGAGGGGGAAACGATGGCTGGAGCACTCGACGGTATCCGCGTAATCGACTTCGGGCAGTACATCGCCGGGCCCATGGCCGCGATGTTGCTCGCCGACCAGGGCGCCGACGTCGTCCGCATCGACCCGCCCGATGGCCCTCGCTGGGACACCGCGGCGAACGCCACGTGGAACCGTGGCAAGCGCTCGATCGTGCTCGACCTCAAATCGGAGGGCGACCTCGCCACCGCCCAACGGCTGATCGAAAGCGCCGATGTCGTCGTCGAGAACTTCCGCCCCGGCGTGATGGATCGCCTCGGCCTCGGCACGGAGGAGATGAGCGAGCTGAATCCCGGCCTGATCTACTGCTCGATGCCCGGCTTCGCGACGGATGACCCGCGCGTGCAGGTCGCCGCGTGGGAGGGCGTCGTCGGCGCTGCAACCGGCACCTACGGCACCCGCCTGACCGGCGGCACCAGCCCGCAGCCGGTCTACACCGCCGTGCCGATCTCCTCCGTCTACGCCGCCTTCCAGGGCGCGATGAGCGTCGCCTTCGCCCTCAACGCCCGCGACCGCGATGGCGCCGGGCAGCGAGTCGAGGTGCCGCTCTTCGACGCCACCTTCACCGCCATCGGCAGCCGCGTTCACCGTGTGCACAGCACGCCCCCGAACGCCACAATCCCGCGCGGTGCGTTGTCGTGGTCGACGCAGTTCGAGTGCGAGGACGACAAGTGGATCTACTTCATGACCGGCAACACCCGCACGAAGGACGTGGCGGCGGCCGCCGGCATCTCCGACTGGTTCGACCGAGGCCTCTTCGACCGCGAGCGCCTCGCCGCCGATGACGACCTCGCGAAGGAGCAGGCGGAGCGTACGCCGGAGCTCTTCAAGAGCCGCACCGCGCAGCAGTGGGAAGACCTCGTCGCCGGTGCGGGCGGGGAGTGTGCCGTCTGCAACACAACCGAGGAGTGGCTCGAACACCCGCACGCGCTCGGCTCCGAGATCATCATCGAGGCGCAGCACCCCGACCTCGGCACCATCAAGCAGCCCGGCATCAACGTCCGCATGTCCGAGACGCCGGGCTCAGTCCGCTGGGCCGCCCCGAAGCTGGACGCCCACCGCGACGAGATCCTCGCTGAGCTGGAGACCACCAACGGTGGCGCTCCCCAGACGATGGATTCGACGATGCGCGCCGCGCTCGATGGGGTGAAGGTGCTCGACCTCTGCATCATCCTCGCTGGCCCGACCTGTGGCCGCACGCTCGCGGAATTCGGCGCGGACGTGATCAAGATCGATGACCCGAACCGCGGCACGATCGTCTTCCACAATGACGTCAACCGGGGCAAGCAGAGCCTGTTGCTCGACCTCAAGAGCAAAGAGGGCATCGAGCTCTTCTGGGAGCTCGTCGACCAGGCGGACGTCGTCGTCCAGAACTACCGCAAGGGGGCCGTCGACAAGCTCGGCATCGGCTATGAGGAGGTGCGCAAGCGCCGCCCTGACATCATCTACGCGTCGCTCAACGCCTACGGCCACGTCGGACCATGGGCCGACCGCCCGGGCCATGAGCAGCTCGGCCAGGCCGTCACGGGCATGCAGCGCCGCTTTGGCGGCGACGGCAAGCCGACCCTCCAGCCATTCCCGGTCAACGACTACGGCACCGGGCTGATGGGTGCGTACGGCGTTGCGCTGGCACTCCACCACCGCAACCGCACCGGCCAGGGCCAGCACGTCGACAGCGCGCTCTCCTACACCGCGACCATGCTCCAGTCGCCCTTCATGATCGGCTACGAAGGCAAGCAGTGGGACGAAACGTCCGGCCAGGAGCAGAAGGGCTCGGGCCCGCTGCACCACGCATACGAGGCCAGCGACGGCTGGCTCTTCCTCGCCGCTCGCGACGACGAACTGCCCCGCCTCGACTCCGTCGAGGGCCTCAGCGGCGTGGAAGGTCTCTCCGGCGATTCGCTGGTGGACGCGCTCGCATCGCGCTTCAGCAGCCAGCCAGCCGACACATGGATCACGCGCCTGACGGCTGCCGGCATCGGCGCATCGCCGGTCGTGATGGACGCACGCTCACTGGTCGATGACCCATGGGTGGTTGACCACGGCCTCGTCGTCACCCGCGAGCACGACGAGATCGGCCTCGTCACCACCAACGGCCCGGCCGCGCGCCTCTCCCGCACCCCCGTGCGCCCCGGCACCCCGGCCGCGAAGCCGGGAGCCGACGCAGCCGCCGTCCTCGACCAGTACGAACTAGGCGACCGCCTCGACGCACTGGTCGAGAGCGGAGCAGTAGTGCTTGACGGCGTCATCCCGAGGTAGGCGAGCGGCTGGGGCCGCACACATCGTCTAGGGGCTAACTGACGCCGTGGTGCATCGATAGGGGTGATGGGGCCCCGGTTCGTTGAGGTGCCAGATCAACGGAGCCAGAAGATCCTCCGCTTCAGGATCCTTCCCCCTCCAGGTTCCTCCAGTCCGGGTAGCGGGGCCTGGGGCGGTTTCACTCCCCGATCCTCCGCCGAGGTCCGCCGTCCACTCCAGGATCGGGGGTGCGGGGGGTTTACCCCCCGAGAGATCAAGGGCGGGTGGGTGGGTCCGCCCCGCGAAGCGGGAAAACACCTCCCAGCCAGCCGCACCCCGCACCATCGTCCATTGGCAACGACAGCCGCGGCCCGGCACTATGTCCCCGTCGATCCCCCGGTCGACCCTCGCCGATGCGAGGCGCGAGAGCAGGAGCATCCGTGAGCGAAATTCTCTGGCTCGGTGACGAGCGCTGCGACGATGTCGGCCTCGTAGGCGCCAAAGCCGCGAACCTCAGCCAGCTCGCGGAACTGCAGCTCGTCCCCCCGGGCTACGCGCTGACGGCCGTGCAGGCCTCGAAAGGGCTCGACGGCACGCTCGCTGAGGATGTCCGGCGCGCCTACCAGGAACTCGGTGCGCGCGCTGGCCAGCGAAATCCACGCGTGGCCGTGCGATCGTCCGCGCTCGACGAAGACAGCGGCGGGGCATCTTTCGCCGGGCAGCACGACACCTACCTGAACATCACGGGCGAAGCGGCGGTCGTCGATGCCGTCGAACGTTGTTGCGCCTCGGCACTCTCGTCCACCGCGATGGCGTACCGCGAACAGCAGGGCCTGCAGACTGACGCCGCCGCGATCGCCGTGCTCGTGCAGCAGCTCGTCCACTCGGAAGTCTCGGCGGTGGTCTTCAGTGCCAACCCGATCACGCTGGCTCGCGACGAAATCATGATTAACGCCAGCTGGGGACTCGGCGAAAGCGTCGTCAGCGGCACCGTCACCCCCGACACCTACGTCATTCGCAAGTCCGACCACAGCCTGATCTCGCGCCAGATCTCCTCCAAGGACGTCATGACTGTGATGGTCGAGGGCGGCATCGAAGAGGTCCCCGTGCCCGCCGACCTTAAGCAGCAGCCATCGCTCAACGCCTCGCAGGTGATCGAGATGGCGCGACTGGTCACCAAGATGGAAGACGCGATGGGCTGGCCCGCCGACGTCGAATGCGCCTTCGCCTACGACGAGCTCTACCTACTCCAGTGCCGCCCGATCACCACCATGATCTAGTCGGTCGCACCTCCGTCCAGGTTCTGTTGTGACTCGTCCGCCCTGGCCAACTCGGTGTCCACCATCCAGATCCATCAGGGTCCAGATCGGGGGGTGCGGGGGCAGAGCCCCCGAAGAGAACGGGCGGGTGGGTGGGTTCCAACCTCGTAGATGGTCGAGGGCGGGGATGAGCCTCCAGCAGGTAGATGGTCGCGGCCACCCCTCGTAGGTGGGTTCCCCGCGGAGCGGGAACAACAGCGCGACGCTGTCGCGACCGAACCCCACCGCCCCGCGCACCGGTTGAGAGTCGCACTCACGAAGCCCGCAAGGTAGCTTCGATCCGAACTTGAACAGCGCTCCGGAGCAGCGATGCCGGCCGAACCCTTCTTCACGTTCGAAGCCGACAGCTTCGCCCCTACCGACCAGTCGAGGGGCCCTTGGGGCAACGACTCGCTGCACGGCCGCGTCGTCGTCGGCCTGCTCGCCCGCGAATTCGAACAGCAACATGGCGACGAAGCGTTCCAGATCGCCCGCCTCACCACCGACCTCTTCCGCATGCCGCGCTTCGCACCGCTGGAAGTGACCAACAGCGTCGTGCGCGAAGGCAACCGCATCCGCGTCATCGACGGTGTCGTCACCTCGCAAGGCGTCGAAATCGGGCAGGGCCGCGCCGTCATGCTGCGACGCGCAGAGCAGCCCGAGGGCGACATCTGGGGCCCGCCGCCCTGGGATGTGCTCGCGCCCGACGCGATCGCCTCACCGACGCCTCGCGGCGACCGCGAACCAATGTGGGACACGCGACCGATCGACGGCGACTTCCGCAGCTCCGGCCAGCGCCGGGCGTGGCTACGAGAGACACGCACGCTCGTCCAGGGCGAAGACCTCACGCCGTTTCTACGCGTCGCCCTCGCCTCCGACTTCACAAACCCCTTCGCCAACTCCGGCCCGGGCGGCCTCGACTTCGTGAACGCCGACGTCACGCTCTACCTCCACCGCCTCCCGATCACCGAGTGGGTCGGGTTCGAGGTCAACGGCCATCACAGCGCACAGGGCATCGCCGTCGCCGAATGCACGCTCTATGACGAACAGGGCAACATCGGCCGCAGCGCCGTCACCGCCGTAGCCAACGAACACCGCTAACCCCCTTCGGGTCCCCGATGGGGGTTGCGTAGGGGCAGAGCCCCGCGCCTGCGACGGTGCAGCGGTCGTGACGGATTGCTGCCGGCACACTCCTCGCGCCTCCGCTCGCCCTGAGCCGGTGGAAGAGTGCCGAAGCTTCGGAATCCCAGAGAAGCAATGAGCGGGCGCCAGACTGCCGCCTCCCCAACTCCAGTCCAGAGTCCAAAGGGGGTCCAGGGGGCGCAGCCCCCGGTTCTAAGGGCGGGTGGATGGGTTTTCTATCCCCATGGTTCACCGAACGAGGACGTCCGAAAGAGCACCAGAGCCCCGTCGCTCCGAGTCAACCCGCCGAGGCAGCTACACCAGCCGGAAGCGAGTCCCGCAGACCGTCACGACATCGCCATCCACGGGGAACCCGTGCTCCGTAGCCGCCGCCATCACGTGATCGCGATCCGCAACCGCGAGGTCCAACCCGCCGAGGCCCGGCCCGCGCCCGTCCGTCGCCTCCACGAAGCGCAGCAGCGCGTCATCCAGCTCGATCGTCGGATTGGCGTCAGCGTCCGTGCCGGTCGGTCGATCGACGACCTCAGACCAGCGAGCGGCCAGCGCGGCCGGATCGTCCGTCGTCTGTAGCTCAGCGGCCACCATCCCGGTCACCACCTCCTCGTGGCGCGCGCCTTGCCAGTCGTCGCCCGCGGGGCCCCACGGACCGTACGGGGCCTCGGAGTCTGCGTTCCATCGCAGCTCCACGATCGCGGCCGGCACATCCTTTGGGTGGAGCTGAACGCCCTTGTTCGTGTTCGAACCGCCATCGAGCACCAGCCGGATGCCCAGCCCCGTGACGCGTTCGCGAGCCTCCGCGAAGTCGCCGCACTGCATGATCACCATGTAGCCGCCATCGCCACCGCGACGTTCGATGTAGCGCCCCCCGGCCGTGTCGTCATGGCCGGGTAGCGGGGAGACGACCTCCAGAAAACTATCTCCGAGCGGCATCAAGAAATTGTGTAGCCCGTAGTTCGACACCCCGGTGTCGCGGTGACCGACCTCGATTCCGAAGGCGGCCGAGAGGTCCCGCTCGACCGCATCGAGGTCGCTTGCGACGAGGCAAATCTGGCGCATACGCAGCATGGAGAGTCCTTTCAGGGACGAAGACCGAAAGCTATTCGCCGGTGAAGGTCGGCGCGCGCTTCTCGGCGAAGGCGAGACGTGCCTCGCGAGTGTCCGCGCTGCCGCCGACGGTGACGTGGCGGTCGGCCTCGCGGTTCAGCGCCTCGGCGAAACTCACATCCTCGCTGTCGTTCAGGTTCTCCTTGATGAGTTGCAGCACCACCGGTGCGGACGCGATCAATCGCTCCGCGACGGCCTGCACATGCGGCATCAGCTCCTCGTCCGGCAGCGTCTTCGAGACCAGGCCAATGCGCTCAGCCTCCTCGGCCGTGACGCGGTCCGAGAGCAGATACATCTCGCGCGCTCGCGCGGCACCGACGATCCGCGGCAGCGTCCACGTGCCGCCGAAGTCGCCCGACAGCCCGGCGTTGGCGAACGCCGTCACGAACTTCGCCGACTCCGCTGCGTATCGCAGGTCGGTCGCGCAGGCCCACGAGAGGCCGGCGCCGGCGCAGGCGCCGTTCACCGCCGCGATCGTTACCTTCGGCATCTCACGCAGCAGCCTAGAGGCGCGCTCGTAGTGTTGCAGCATGCCGATCTGCGACGACCGGGCGCCCGTGCCCAGCGTGCCCGTCGCGCGCAGGTCGCCACCGGAGCAGAACCCGCGCCCCGCCCCCGTGAGGATCACGACGCGCACTTCCGGGTCTCCCGCAGCCTGCTCCACCGCCGCAAGCGTCCCCTGCAGCAGCTCGGCATTCATCGCGTTCAGGCTCTCCGGGCGGTTGAGCGTGATCGTCGCAATCCCGTCAGCACTCTCGTACAGCACCTCGTCGCTCATCGGCATCTCCTCGCTGAATCAGCTTCCTACAGGGGCGGCCCGCATTCTACGCGAACCTGACGCGCTGTGACGGCGGATCGGTATGGACGGACGTCCCGACCCACTGGACCGGGCGGCACTTCGACCCGCAAGCGGCTCCTTCTACGATCAATCCGGCCCCGCGAAGGGATCGACGCGATCCGCCGGATGGGGTCGGTGGGAGGGACAGCGATGTACAACAGGCTCCTGGTCACGCTCGATGGGTCCGACTTCGCCCGTGCAGCACTGGACGAGGCGATGCGGGTCGCCGACGGCAACTCGCGCGTGATTCTCTCAGAGGTAATCGACTCCATCGGCCAGGTGATCGCGCAGACCACCCCCGTCGCCTTCGGCGTCGACGCGAGTCCCGACCTCACCGCCGCGGAGCGCGCGATCGAGACCCAGATCGACGCCGCCGAGGCACATCTCAAGGCGGCGAGGCGTCCTCCGCCGGGCTGGCATCTAGAGCATCGAGATGCGCATCCTCGACGGCCAGCCCGGCCCGGAGATCGTCAAGCTGGCGGACGATGAAGATGTTGAGGTAATCGTGATGGCCACGCACGGCCGTTCAGGCGTACGCCGTGCCGTGCTCGGCTCCGTCTCGGACTACGTCGTACGCAACGCCGGGGCCACCGTACTGCTCGTGCGACCGGCCGCGGCGGTCGAGCAGCCCGAGGCGAAGAGGGAGGCCGTCGTCTCCGCAACCTGATAATGGCGGCACCCTGCCTCCGGGCCTCGTGCTCCGCTGAGCCGGGCGAAGGATGTAGCCGTTCCGCCAGCAGAGAGGGCCGGCTTCAAGCGGGCCCTCTCGCCGATCCCCTAGATCCCAACCGCCAACCTCCACTCCAGCATCCTGAGGGGGTCCGGGGGGCGAAGCCCCCAGTTCGAAAGGGTGGGTGGGTGGGTCATATATTCCAAAGGTCCGCCGAACGAGGCTATCCGCCCCACGCACCGCCCGCGCGCCGCCACGCCCTCGCAGACCCGTCAGCCGACCGCCCTATATACTCCCGACGGCGAAGCCCTCCGAGGCCGCCGAGAGGTTCAGCCGTGTCTGACAACGCCAACCCGCGCCTGCACGTCGACGTACATGATGGCGAAGGCCCCTACCTGCTGCTCGTCCACGGCATGCTTTCCAGCCGCGTTCAGTGGATGCCCAACCTCGATGCGCTCTCGCAGTTCAGCCGCCCCGTCGTCGTCGAACTCTGGGGCCACGGGCGGTCGCCGACGCCCGTGCAGATGCACCACTACACGCCCGATGCATACGTCCAACAGTTCGAATTACTGCGAGAAGAGCTCGGCGCGGAGCGCTGGCTGCTCTGCGGCCAATCGATGGGCGCATCGCTCACGCTGCGCTACGTCTTCACCCACCCACAGCGGGCGATCGCCCACGCCTTCACCAACACAAACTCCGCGCTCGCTGAACCCACCAGCCCGGAGCGCATGCCCTACGGGCAGAACCAGATCAAGCGCGTGCAGGAGCATGGCCGTGTAGCGATCGACGACCACCCGATGAACCCGCTGGTCAACCGCAAACTCTCACCCGAACTGCGGGAGCAGCTGGCAGCCGACATCGCCGCCATGACCCCTGAGGGCTTCGAGGCGATGATGGCACACACCCAGCCAGAAGCCCCGCTTGGCCAGCGCCTCGGCGAAAACACCGTCCCCTCGCTGCTCGTCGTCGGCGAGCGCGAAAAGGGCTTTGCTCCGCTGCGCGAACGCGCTGAGCGCACCATGCCCCACCTCGAAACGATCGGCCTCGACGCCAACCACGCCGTCAACATCAACCAGGCCGAAGGCTTCAACACTGCCGTCACCGAATTCTTCCTCCGTCACCTCAGCGAGGAAGTGGGGTAGGGCGCCTCAGCTCAGCAGCGCCCGCTCACCCCGAGCCCGTCGAGGGGTGCGAACCCAGCGACGGGCCGAAGGCCATTCTCAGACGCGAAGCGGCGGGGGCGTGGGGGCGTGCCCCCACAGAGAGACACGGGCGGGTCGGTGGGCCTTACCCAAAGTCACGCCGAAAAAGGATGGCCGCCCGCGCACTCCGGCCGAACGTGCAGCCTACGTGCCAAACGATGCAAGCCCCGTGGGGCCCCTAGAAGAGGACGGAGGAGAGCTGTCGCCGGTACTCCTGCGTCAGCGGATCATCGTTCCCCAGCACCGCGAACACATCCAGCAGCCGCCACCGACCGCCATCACCGTCGAGCTTGCGGTCGAGTCGCACCGTCGCCATCAGATGTTCGAGCGCCAGATCCCACTGCTCCAACGTCGCCAGCAGCTTGCCGAGCGCGTAGTGCGCCTCCGCGTCACCCGCATCGGCGGCGATGCGAGCCTCGAGCGCCTCGCGATCCATATCTGCGGCGCCATCCGAGTGGAATTGCACACGCGCGAGAATGCTCAGAGCATCGGGGTCGTCCGGCCAGCGGCTCGCAAGCTGCTCGGCGCGCTCAATATCGCCGTCGTTGAACTCCACCTGCGCCAGCCCGATCGCGGCCGCTCGGTGCTTCGGGTCGTGCGTCAGCGCCAGCTCGTAGTGCGCCTTCGCAGCATCGAATTCCCCGGCGATCGCCGCCTGCGTCGCGGCCAGCGCCTCGCGGTCCGCCTCGCTCGGCACCAGCGACTCGAAGAACGTACGCGCCTGTGGCTCGGGCACCGCCCCGACAAACTGCGAGGCCGGCACACCGTCGCGGAACGCCATCACCGCGGGAATGCTGCTGATGCTGTACTGCGTCGCGACCTGCGAGTTCTCGTCGACGTTCACCTTCACCAGCCGCACGCGACCGTCATACTCCGTTGCGAGCGCTTCGAGTACCGGGCCGATCACGCGGCACGGGCCGCACCACGGCGCCCAGAAATCGACGACCACCGGCAGCTCACTGGAACGCTCGATCACCTCGCTCTGGAAGGTCGCGTCCATTACCTCGGTCACTGCTTCAGCCGTCATCGCTGCTCCCACTCGCCTGCACACCGTTCGCCTCCCTATTGTAAGGTGCGGGCCATCTACTGAGGCACTGACTCAGACGGGCGGAAGGTGCTGCCGTGGCGGGCGCACTCGAAGGCATTCGCGTCCTCGACCTCTCGACGCGCCCCGCGGCCGCGTGGTGCTCTCGCCTGCTCGCCGACTTCGGCGCGGATGTCGTGCTCGTCGAGCCACCCGCCAGCGCGCTGCGGCAACTAGCCCCCTTCGGCCCGGACGGCGAGAGCATCACCGCTGCCTACCTCCACGCCAACAAGCGCTCCGTCGTGTTCGGCGGGGACAGCGAGGCTGCTCGCGAAGCGGTCTCCGACCTCGCCGCACAGTGCGAGGTCGTCGTCGAGAACTTCACGCCAGGCACGACCGCCGGCTGGCTTGACCTCGAAACGCTCGAGGCCCGGAGGCCCGGCACGATCCTCGTCTCCGTCACGCCGAATGGGCAGAGCGGTGACCGGGCTGGGCATCCCGGCAACGACCTCACCGCCTACGCGCTCAGCGGCTGGGCATCGCTCAACGGGCTCGCCAGCCGCGAACCGCTCAAGGGCAGCGGCCTGATCGGCTCCTTCGTCGCCGGTACCGCCGCCAATGGCGCGGCCATCACCGCATTGCTGCACCGCGAACTCCAGGGCGGCCCCGGCCAGCAGGTCGATGTGTCTGAGACCGAAGCGTTGCTCTCGATCTTCAGTGCCGCCTTCCTGCACGGGCAGTACGTCGGCGTGCCCTTCCCGCGACGCGAGGCGAACGACGTCTACGGCAGCTTCCCGGTACCCGTCGCCGACGGCTACCTCTCGCTCACGATCGGCTTCGGCGACCGCTGGCGTCACGCCATGATCGCCCTCGGGCTCCCCGAACTGGCCGACGACGAGCGCTGGGCGACCCGGCCGAGGGCAGAGCGCGACCCCGAGCTGGCAGAGCGGATCCAGGCCCGCATGTTGGAGTGGGACAAGATGGAGCTCTTCAAATCGCTCGCAATGATGCGCGTGATCGCTGGCCCCGTCTTCGACATGGCTGAACTGCACCAGAACGAGCAACTGCGCGACCGTGACTACTTCGTGCGCCCGCCTGATGCGCCCGATGGCCCGGAGTACCCCGGTGCGCCCGTGAAGCTGGCCACGACGCCGTGGTCGCTGCGCCGATCCCCACCCGCGCCCGGCGAACACACCGTCGAGGTGCTGCGCGACTTCGTCGGCTACGACGACCCGCAGATCGCCGCGCTCGCGCCTGCGGGCGCTCTCGAGAACGCGACCGGAAGCGTGGCCGGCGGTGACTAGCGGCGGCACCGACCATACGGGGGCCCGACCGCCGCTCGATGGCATCCGCGCGATCGTGTTGACCCACGCCTGGATCGGCACTTACTGCACGGAACTGCTGGGCCTCAACGGCGCGGAGGTGATCCAGGTCGAGACCTCCCGCCGCATCGATAGCTGGCGAGGCGGCGGCGTCGCGCCCATACCGGAGGCGCTCAAGGACGTGCCGACGGCCCAGCACAGCTGGAACAGCCACTGGCTCTACAACTCGGTCAACCTGAACAAGCGCTGCATCACGCTCGACCTCCAGTCGCCACAGGGCATCGACATCTTCCGCCGGCTCGTGCCCTTCGGTGATGTCGTCGCCGAGAACTTCTCGCCGCGCGTGGTCGGCAACCTCGGCATCGACTACGAAGCGCTGAAGGCGATCAAGCCCGACCTCGTGATGATCAGCCTCAACGCCTACGGCACGACCGGCCCGTGGCGCGACACGCTGGGCATCGGCGGCACGCTGGAGCCCACCTCCGGTCAGTCCTCGCTGATGGGCTATCGCGATCAAGGTCCGACCAACTCCGGCCAGATGCTGCCCGACCCGATCGGCGGCTCCTACGGATACAACGCGATCGTCACCGCGCTGCTGCACCGCGCCCGCACCGGCGAGGGCCAGTACATTGACCTCTCGATGCTGGAGGCCAACCACAGCGTCGTCGGCGACGCCGCCCTCGAATACGCCGTCACCGGCAACGTCCGCGGCCGCCTCGGCAATCGCCACCTCACCTTCGCCCCGCACGGCATCTACCCCGCACAGGGCCCTTCCGCCGAGCCGAACGACCAGTGGCTCGCCCTCGCTGCCGAGAGCGAGCAGCAGTGGGCCGCCCTGCGCGAGATCGCAGGCAGCGAGGGCGTCACCAGCCTCGACGACCCCCGCTTCGCCACCAACGAGGGCCGCAAGCAGCACGAAGACGACCTCGATGCCGCGATCGCAGCGTGGACGGCGGGCCAGCATCGCGATGCGCTCGCCGCCCGCCTCACGGCCGCCGGGCTCCGGGCCGCGCCCGTGCACGACGCACACGAGGTCGCCGCCGACCCGGTCTTCCGCGAACGCGGCTCGATCGCGGACGTTACCCACCCGGAGACGGGCACCCACCCGCAGACCACCCTGCCGTATCGCTACTCGCGCACCCCGACCCCGGTCACACGCCACGCGCCGATGCTCGGCGAACACACAGCCGAGGTGCTGGAGCAATATCTCGACATCGGCGCAGACGAATACGCGGAACTTGAAGCAAGGGGCATCACGGGCACCGAGCCGGTGCGGGAGGAGTAACCGATGGAACTGGAGCAGGTCCGCTACGAAGTGAAGGGGCGCGTCGCCGTCGTCACGCTCGATCGCCCTCGCTACCGCAACGCGCAGAGCCGGCAACTGCTGGAGGAGATGGACCAGGCCTTCGCCGCCGCCGTGGAGGACACCGATGTGCGCGTGATCGTGCTGCGAGGCGAAGGAGACAACTTCTCCGCCGGCCACGACATCGGCACCCCGGACGAGCGCGCCGACCTCGAGGCTCGGCCCTACGAGGAAGGCCTGCGCGGCCAGTACAAACGCAGCTGGGACCGCTACATTGAATTCGGCCTGCGCTGGCGCAACCTGCCCAAGCCCACGATCGCCGCGGTGCAGGGCTACTGCATCTTCGGCGGCTGGATGATCGCCTCCTCGATGGACATCATCTTCGCCGCGGAGGGCGCGAAGTTCCTGCCCTCGAAGTTCCAGTACTTCTCCGTGCCGTGGGATCTCGGCATCCGCAAGACCAAGGAAATCCTCTTCGAGACGCGCTTCATCCCCGCCGAAGAAGCCGTCGATCTCGGCTTCGCCAACCGCGTCGTCCCCCTCGACCAGCTCGACAGCGAGGTGATGACCTACGCCGAGCGTGTGGCGGAGGGCGACTCCTTTGAACTGCGGCTACTCAAGCTCGCGATCAACCAGGCGCAGGACCACCAGGGCTTCAGCACCCACATCGTCGACGCGCACACCATCTACATGCTCGGCGCATCGCAAGGCGGGCCCCGCCGCGTCGAAGGCGAACGCCGCCGCCTTGGCGGCGTACAGCGAGCGCTCGACTACGAAGGCAGCAGCGACGCCTAGACCCGCCGGCACCACCCACTCCCACGACCGCTCACCCTGAGCCCTTCGAAGGGTGCGAACCCTTCACGCAGTCGAGGGCTGCCGAGGCCGCCACGAGCCGAAGCATGTCTCCAACGCGAAGCGGCGGGGGAGTGGGGGCG
>DASCRM010000006.1:0-57503 GCA_034406555.1 Dehalococcoidia bacterium
TGTGACGGGACACGAAGTCTTTCCGTCCCAGAACGGGGTGGCGGGGCGAAGCCCCCACTGAACAAAGGGCGGGCGGGTGGGTCACCCTCGGAGGGAAAGAGCAGCGCGGCAACGCCGCGTCCGTCGTGCCTACCGCCCGGTAAGCGTCAAAATCTGCGCAGCCTCTTCCAGCGACGAGCTGTACATCAGCGCGTTCCAGATATCCGTACCGATCGCGAACGAGCCGTGACCGCGTACCATCACGAGCGGTGTCGTAGCGAGGTCGAGGGCGGCCGCGATCACCTCGGGAGTCTCTTCCGAGCCCTCAGGCAGCACGGGCACCTGCGGCAGGAAGAGCTTGCCCTCGAAGTTCGCGGGCTCGATCAGTTCATTGTCGTCGGCGAGCGTGCGCGCGATTGCGTGCACGAGGTGGGCGTGGATGATGGCCCCGGCCTCCGGGTGGGCGGCGTAGATCGCGAGGTGGATCGTGGTGTTCGAGGATGGCGCAGGCACCCCGGGAGCGGGTTTCCCATCGGCTGCGACGGGCACGAAGTCCTCCGCGACGAGCCGGCCGAGCATCGCACCTGTGGCGGTGATCAGCGTGCCGCCATCGCCCGCGCCGAGAGCGCGCATCGAGAGGTTGCCGCCGTGCGATGTGACGAGGCCCGCGGCGTAGAGGTCCCGCCCCGCCTCGATCAGCCCATCGACGCCCTTCGGTGGGGGCATCTCAGGGGCCGATCATCCGTTGCATCTCTTCTGGCGTGAACGCTCGCATCGTCTCGCTGACGACGTTGCCGGCCTCGGTGATGTTCACCATGCCGGTGACCATCGACTCCTCACTCGGGGCGTCGACGGCGACGATCAGGTCGTACTGACCCTGCGTCCACCCCATGCCGAGCACGTCGAAACCGGCAGTCTCGTTCAACTCGCGGAACTCGGCGGCGCGGTGCACCGTCTCCTTCATGCGCTCGGGGCCCTTGTCGGTGAAGGGGTACAGCACCATGTATTGAGGCATTTCTCTCCCTCCTTTGGGACCGGCCTTCCCGGCGGCTAGAAGCCGCCGCCGTTGACGTAGATGCGCTGGTTCGTGATGTAGCGCCCGCCCTCGGAGCAGAGGAAGGCGACGGCGTTCGCGATGTCCTCCGGCTGGCAGATAAAGCCGAAGGGTGAGCTCTTGTCGAGCTCATGGATGTCCTCCACGCCACGCGTCGCACGGGCCAGGCGCTTGCCCATCTCCGTTTCGACGAGCCCGGGCGCGACGATGTTCACGCGGATCCCGTTGCGCCGTTCCTCCTTGGCCAGCGAGAAGGCGACCGCCTCCATCGCTGTCTTGCCCATGTTGTAGGGCGCGCCGTTGCCGCTCAGGCCCTGCGTCGCGCCGGAAGAGATCATGATCACGTCGCCGCGCTCACGCTCCCGCATCGCAGGCACCAGCAGCTTCGACATGTAGAAGGCACCGAATGCGTGGATGCTCACGACGCGTCGCATCTCCTCCGGGTCGGTGTCGGCGATGCTGTTGCCGCGCGACGCGATGCCGCCGTTGTTGACCAGAATGTCGAAGCCGACGAAGTCGCTCAGCGCCTGCTTCGTCATCGCCTCGCACGCATCGAAGTCGGAGACATCTGCTGCGTAGGTCTCTGCGCGACGGCCGAACGCTCGCACCGCCTCGGCGGTCTCGTTCGCGGCATCCTCGTCGCGTCGGTAGTTGATCGCCACATCGGCACCGGCCTCCGCCAGCGTCGCCACGATCGAGGCGCCTATCCCGCGCCCGCCACCAGTCACGAACGCCGTGCGCCCACTCAGATCAGCCATCACAACCCCCTCGGAAGTCCATATCTCGCGCCGCCGGAGTCTACGAGCGGGCCTCGGCGGTGTCGATGTAGCGCCCAACGACCCGCTCCGCCGCCGCCGCGACGAGTTCCGCTGCGCGGCTGATCGCTTCGTTGAGGGGCATGCCGGCGGGGGCGGCCGCTTCGGCGTCGCTGATCGTCTCGGGCGTCGCTGCGACGCTGCCTGCAACGGCGAGGCAGGGCGTGTCGACTTCGCGGGCTAGTGCGGCGACGTAGGCGACGGCTTTGCCGTACGCGGTCTGCGTGTCGAGCAGTCCCTCGCCGGTGACTACGAGGTCGGCGTTGCGCACTTGCTGCGGCAACCCGATCGCTTCGCCGACCAGTACAGCGCCGCTCTCGACGCCGGCCCGCGCGACGGCGATCAGCCCCGCGGCCAGGCCGCCACCCGCGCCGCTGCCATCGGCCGAGGCGATATCGATACCGAGGTCTGCGCGGCAGCGCTCCGTCCAGCGCGTGAGCGCCGCTTCGAGGCGCGGTGCGAGCTCGGGCGTGACGCCCTTCTGCGGACCGTAGATAGTGGTCGCGCCCTCATCGCCCAACAGTGTGTTGGTGACATCGACCGCAACGCGCAGCTCTGCCCCGGCGAGCAGTGGTTCGGCCTGCGCTGAGTCGATGCGGTCGAGGCGCGCAAGCTCCAGCCCACCCGGCCCGAGCACCTCGCCTGCCCCATCGAGCAGCCGGAGGCCGAGCGCCTGCGCTGCCCCCGCCCCGCCGTCGTTGGTGCCGGTGCCACCGACGGCGACGGTGATGCGACGCGTGCCTCGCTGGAGCGCATCGCGGATCTGTTCGCCGACGCCGAAGGTGGAGGCCGTGCCCGGGTCGCGTCGCGCCTCCGGCACGAGTACGAGGCCGGCGGTGGTCGCCGCCTCGATCACCGCGCTGCCGTCAGGCAGTAGTGCGTAGACGGCATCTACGAGGTCGCCCAGCGGGCCACGCCAACGGCCCTCGATCAGCTTGCCACTCGCAGCGGCGTGCACCAGCTCGACCGTGCCCGGACCGCCGTCAGCCGTCGGCGCTTCGACCAGCTGCGCAGCGGGCAACGCGCGCCGCACCCCTTCGGCGATCGCGTGGGCGGCTTCGGCTGCGGTCAGCGAGCCCTTGAACTCTTGCGGGCAAATGAGGATGTGCAGCGGCGTCATGGTGGAGGCGATCAGGTGCTGTAGACGCCGAGCAGTCGCAGCGTGGCGCCGATCAGGATCGCGGCCACGTACGCGAATCCGACAAGGCGCAGACGGCGGCCCGCGTGGCGCAGTTCCGCCGGACGGTAGAGCAGCATGAAGCCGACAAAGATCACCCCGGCGAACACCGCGAGACGCAGGAAGGAAGACATGGGAGCATCCTAGCCGAGCGAAGGGACTTGTTGACGATGCAGTACCGAAGACTGGGCCGCACCGAGCTGATGGTCGCCGAGGTCGGCGCAGGCACAGGCTCGCTGCCGTCCGAGGGCGAGGTCGCCGCCGAGACGCTGCGCGCAGCGATCGATGCCGGCTGCACCCTGATCGAGTTCGCAATCGACGACGCGGGCGCAACGGCGGCGATCATCGAGGTGGTCCAGCGGCAGCGACTGCATGTGCTACTGGTGGCGACCGGCAACGGCGACATCACTCAGCTCGAGGCGGCGCTCGAACAGCTTGGTAACCCCTCGATCGAACTGTACCTGGTTGATGCGGGCAACGTCGCCGCCCTGTCCGCGCTTCGCGAGAGTGAGTTCACCCGCTTCGCCGGGGTGGCCGCGACCGACGCCGCCGAGGCGCTGGCGGCGATTGAAGGTGGCGAGGCCGACATCATGCAGTGGCCTTACCACCTCGGTGGTCCGGATGCAGAAGCCGTGTTCGCCGCGGCAGCGACCGCCGACGTGGGACTGATCGGCTGCTCACCGCTCGCGGGGGGCCAATTGCTGCGCGGTGCCGCCGCGGGGGCAGTCACCTCGCTGATTGCGGGCGCGCCTCGGACGCCGGCGCAGGCCGCGATCGCATGGGCACTCAGCGAGCCGCGGTTGGCGGCGGTCGTCGTCGCTTCGCGAACGGCCGCCCAGGCGACCGAGAACGCGGAAGGCTCCGACGTCGCGCCGCTGCCGGAGCCGGAACTCGAACGCGTTGCGGGGCTGCTCGGCTAATCCCGGCAACGTTGACTAGAACGAATGTTCTGTATTAGTATCGACATCAATCAGAACACATGCACTAATCAGGCTGCACATCATGCCACCAACCATTCACACCGCCGCCCGGCCCTATACCTCTGACTCGACCGCACTGGCACCGCGACGCCTGCGTCGTATGGCCGCGCACGGGCCTCGCTGCCCCGATTGCGCCGGTCCGCTCGTCTTTGGCGAGGGCTGCAACATCTGTCCGGTCTGCGGCTACTCGGGCTGCGAGGCGGGAGTACCGGGCCGAGCGTAGACTCGCGCCAGATTAGCTTCCCCCTCACTGAGCCACACCCGAGCGGCGTCGCATAGACCGATGCGGGAAACCGCACGTATACTCGGCCTCGCCGGAACCTGACGCCCCAAGAGTGGCTGGGGAACGACTGTGGTGACCGAGACGCAACCTGATCTGGGCGCACTTACGCGTCGTATTCGGCGTCATGCCGTACGCATGGTCTACGAGGCGAAGTCGGGGCATCCTGGCGGATCGCTCTCGGCGACTGATATTCTCACCGTTCTCTACTCAAAGGTGCTCCGCCACGACCCACAGCGCCCGGACTGGCCGGAGCGCGACCGCTTCGTGATGAGCAAGGGGCACTGCACACCGGTGCAGTACGCGCTGCTCGCGGAGCTGGGCTACATCCCGATCGAGGAGCTGGACACCTTCCGACGCTCGGGCACGCGGCTCCAGGGCCACTCCGTCCTGGGCAGGCCGCCCGGCGTCGAGAACTCCGCCGGGTCGCTGGGGATGGGGCTCTCGTTCGGGCTCGGCATCGCCCTCGGTGCTCGCCTCCGCGACCTCGACAGCGACGTCTATGTGCTGATGGGCGACGGTGAGCAGAACGAGGGGCAGGTGTGGGAGGCGGTGATGGCCGCGGCGCACCACAAGACGGATCGGCTGGTCGCGCTGATCGACCGCAACGGCATCCAGAACGACGACTTCACGAAGAACGTGATGGTCACCGAGCCGCTGGACGAGAAGTACCGCGCGTTCGGCTGGGAGGTGCGATCGGACGTCGATGGCCACGACCCCGCCGCCGTCGAGGAGGCGCTGTCGTGGGGCCGCGACGTGAGCGGCGCGCCCGCCTGCATCATCTTCGACACCGTGAAAGGCAAGGGCGTCTCGTTCATGGAGAACAACCCCGCGTTCCACGGCGCACCACCGAGCGATGAGCAATTCGAGCAGGCGATGGCCGAGCTGGGCGATGGCGAGGCGAGTTAAGTGACGATGACCGTACCCGCCCCCGCCGCCACACGCGAAGCGCTGGGACCGACCCTGGTCCGCCTTCGGCAGGAGGGCGAAGACATCGTCGTCTTCGACGCCGACCTCGGTAAGTCGACCTCGGCGCGGCTCTTCGCGTCGGAATTCCCGGAGCGCTTTTTCACCTTCGGCATCGCGGAGCAGAACATGGTCTCCGCCGCGGCCGGCGCGGCGACGCTGGGCTCCGCGGTCTTCATCAGCACCTTCTCAGTCTTCGCGGAGCACGCCTTCGACCAGCTCCGCATGTCGGTTGTGCAGCCGAAGCTCAACGTCAAGCTCGTCGCCTCCCACGGCGGCGTCTCCGCTGGCGAGGACGGCGCCTCCGCGCAGTCGGTGGAGGACATCGCGGTGATGTCGTCGCTGGTGCACTGCAACGTGATCGTGCCCGCCGATGTGGTCGAGGCCGCGGCGGTGGTGGAGGTGGCAGCGAAGACGCCCGGCCCCTTCTACATCCGCACCGCGCGACCGAAGACGGCGGTGCTCTACCCCGATGGCACTCGCTTCCAGCTCGGCAAGGCCGACCTGATGCGCGACGGTGGCGACCTGACGATCATCGCCTACGGGCTGATGGTGGAGCGCGCCCTGCAGGCCGCCAAGGATCTGGCTGCCGCCGGCATCGACGCTCGCGTGCTCAACATGGCGACGATTCGCCCGCTGGACGTGGACGCGCTGGAAGCGGCCGCCCGTGACACCGGTGCGATCGTGGTCGCGGAGGAGCACCTGGTGCACTCCGGCCTCGGCGCGATGTGTGCGCAGACGCTGGCCACTCGCAACCCGGTGCCGATGGAGTTCGTCGGCGTCGAGAATCGCTACGGCGAGTCCGGCACGTGGTCAGAGGTGCTCGAGATCGTCGGGCTCACCTCGGACGCAGTCGTCGCTGCGGCGAAGCGCGCGGTCGCTCGCAAGGCGTAGCCCCGGTTCGGTCACGGCTGACGCCGCGCTGTGTCTTCTGGATGGAACCCGCATACCCGCCCGTTGATCCGTGGGGCTCCGCCCCACACCCTGTTGCTGGACGCTGGGAAAACGGCTGCCAGAGCGCATCACGGCGCGATCGTCTACTTCGTGTCCTTGGTCATTCGGCTCGTCCTGAGCCTGTCGAAGGAGAGCAAGGCCCGCCCGCCCGCTCAGCGAGGCGGTAACAGCGGCAGCAGATCGTCCAGCGTGGCGATCTCGGCGCCCGGCTTGAAGTCGCCGGCGGTCGCGCCGAGGCGGTTGATCCAGACCGCTGCCATGCCCGCGGCGTGTGCGCCGCCGATGTCCGCTTCGAGGTTGTCGCCGACGTAGATCGCGGCGGCGGGTGAGAGATCCAGCTCACGCAGCATGTGCTCGAAGATCGCGGGGTCGGGTTTGCGGATGTTGAGTTCGCCGGAGACCACGATCGCTTCGAAATAGTGGTCGAGGCCCAGTGGCCCGATCCGCGCGCGCTGGTTCTCGCTCGGGCCGTTGGTGATCAGGGCGACACGGAACCGCTTTGCGACCGCATCGAGCGTGCGCCTGGCGTCGTCGTAGGTCTCGTAGACACCCTCCGAGCGAGTCGCGACGTAGGCGGCCTGCAGCTCGGCAGCGAAATCGTCGTCGCGCGTCGCGTGCTCGGTGAGCAGGTGACGAAAGGCGTAGTGGATGAATTCGTCGTCCCACTCGCCGCCGACCTCGGCGCTGCGGCGCACCGCTGCTGGCCGGAGGATGCGTTCGTTCAGCTCGTTCGCGTCGCCCAGCGCGGCCAACTGCGGGTAGCGCTCGCAGGCGAGTGCGAGCGTCCGGGTCATCGCGATCCGCCACACCGCCGAGGAGTCGACCAGCGTGCCATCGAGGTCGAAGATCACGGCCTTGATATCGTCTGGAATGCCGTCCGGAATGCCGCCCGGTGTGGCGCTCATGGGCGGGCGCTACGGCGAGGTGGAAGCGGCGTCGGACGGCTCGTCGCCGTCCTCGAAGTCGGGCTCATCGGCGAAGGTGCCGATCTCGCGGCCACGCCAGACGGTGACGATGAAGTCCTCGCGGTAGGGGTCGGCGGAGGTGACGAGGCGTTCGTCGATCTCTGCGATCAGGCGCTGCACGGCCTCGTCGTCGAGCGACTCGTGGACGGCCAGCGTGGCGTAAGCGACGGAACTCGTGAAGTGCAGGTCGACGCGGCCGAGCGAGTGCTGATCGTCCTCGATCGCGTACGACTCCGAGTGAGGGGTGCGCGCTTCGCGCTCGAATCGATAGAGGTAGTCAGCCACGGTTTGTCCTGTTCAGTCGCGTTAGTCGCGCGTGTGGCCGGTGCCAAGCACGATCCATTTGTAGGAGGTGAGCTCGCGCAGACCGATCGGGCCACGGGCGTGCATGCGTTGCGTCGAGACGCCGAGTTCCGCGCCGAGGCCGAACTGTGCGCCGTCGTGGAAGTACGTCGAGGCGTTGACGAAGACTGCCGCCGCGTCTGCCTCTCGCTGGAAACGCTGTGCTGCCGAGTACGACTCCGTGACGATCGCCTCCGAGTGCCCGCTGCCGTGCTGGTCGATGTGGTCGAGCGCGTCATCGAGCGAGTCCACGACGCGCGCGGAGCAGTCGAGCGAGAGCCATTCGCGGTCGTAGTCCGCCACGTCGACCGGCACGACCGCGCCGGTCGCGCAGAGTGGGACAGCGCGGTCGTCCGCGTGCACCGTGACTCCGTGCTCTGCGAGCGCCTTCGCGGCTGCGGGGAGGAACTGCTCCGCGATATCCGCGTGGACGAGCATGGTGTCCATGGCGTTGCAGACAGAGGGGCGTTTCACCTTGGCGTTGACCACGATCTCGCAGGCCATCTGCAGGTCGGCTCCGGCATCGATGTAGGTGTGGCAGACGCCGATGCCGCCAGCGACGACAGCCATCGTCGCCTCGAGCTGCACGCGCCGGATCAGCTCCGCGCCACCGCGCGGCACCATCAGGTCGATTTCGTCGCGCGCCGCCAGCATCGCTCCGACTTCCTCGCGGTCGGTGGAGTCGATGAACTGCACGGCGCCGGCGGGGAGCCCCGCGGCGTCTGCTTCGCGCTGCATGATCGCGGCCAGTACGCTCGCGCTCTCGTGAGCGTCGCTGCCGGATCGCAGGACGACGGTGTTGCCCGCCTTCAGGCACAGCGCGGCGATGTCGATCGTGACGTTCGGTCGCGACTCGTAGATCGCGCCGATCACGCCCAGCGGTACGCGTATGCGCCCGATCTGCAGCCCGTTCGGCCGCGTCGTCATGTCGATCGTCTCGCCGACGGGGTCGGGCAGCCCGGCCACCGAGCGCACATCCGCGGCGATGCCCTCGATGCGCTCAGGCGTCAGCACCATGCGGTCGATAAAGGCCTCGGTCAGCCCCTTCTCGCGGCCGCGCTCAATCTCGGGCGCGTTGGCCTCGATGATCGCGTCGGCGCTAGCGACCAGCGAGTCCGCGACGCGGTTGAGCATCTCGTGCTTCTGATCGGTGGTGACGGAACCCATGCGGCGGCTCGCTTCGCGGGCGAGCGCGGCTTTCGTGGAGGCTTCGGAACCGGCAACAACTGTCATCAGGTGAACGATCGTACACGAGCGCGGAGCGGCGTGCCCGTTTGCCATTAGACTTCGCGGGGGAGGCTCGATGACCTCGTCAAACGTGACGCTGCGGGTGTGCGAAAAGGCGGATCTCGAAGCGGTACTCGCGCTATGGGAGCGCTCCACGATCGGTAGCGTCACCGCCACGGCGAGCCCGCTTCGGGCACGGCTGGAACGGGATCGCGAGCTGTTTCTGCTCGCGTGGGACGGCGAGCAACTCGTCGGCTCGCTGATCGGGGGCTGAGAGGGGTGGCGCGGCAACATGTATCGCCTGGCCGTTGACCCCGACTATCGCCGAGCTGGAATCGCCCGCCGCCTCGGCACCGCTGTTGAGCAGCGACTGAAGGGGCTGGGAGCGAGTCGCCTGACGGCGCTCATGCTGGTCGAGGAGGCGGGCGCACCCGAGTTCTGGAGTGAGGCCGGGTTCAGCCCCGATCCGCTGACGGAGCGATAGTTCAAGGATCTGTGACGCCTTGCGACAAACCGCTAGAGCAGCACCAGATTGTTGCGGTGCACGATCTCTTCGCCGTACTCGTGGCCTAGCAGCTCCGCAATGCGGTCCGAACGCACGCCGCAGAGCCGGACGACGTCCGCAGCGCCGTAGTTCGAGACCCCGTTTGCGATGTGTCGGCCGTCCAGCGTATGCACCTGCACCACGTCGCCACGTTCGAAGTCGCCCGAAGCCTCTACGACGCCGACCGGCAACAGCGAAGTGCCGCCGTTGGCCAGCGCATCCGCCGCGCCTGTATCGATGACGATGCGCCCGCGCACCGGCAGGCCGGAGAGCAGGTAGCGCTGGCGGCTCTCGATGCGATCACCGGCGGGGAGGAAGTGGGTGCCGACCGCCTGGCCATTGGCGGCGCGCAATACGATGCCATCCTGCCTGCCGTCTGCGATCATGACGTGCGTGCCGGACTGGAGGGCGACTCGGGCCGCCTCCAGCTTGGTGCGCATGCCGCCCTTGCCGCGTTCGCCCGGGCCGGCGGCGGCCGCCTCGATCGTCTCGTCGATGCGCTCGACGGTCTCGATCAGGCGTGCATCCGATGAGGTCGCGGGGTCGGCGGTGTGTAGCCCGGCCGTGTCGGTGAGCAGCAGCAGCAGATCGGCGTCCACGAGGTTGGCGACGAGCGCCGAGAGGTTGTCATTGTCGCCGATCACCGAGTCCTCGATCTCCTCGACCGAGACGACATCGTTCTCGTTCACGATCGGCACGACCGAGAGGTCGAGCAGTCCGAGCAACGTGTTGCGCGCGTTCAGGTAGCCGAGGCGACCGGCGAGGTCGTCGCGAGTGAGCAGGGCCTGTGCGCTAACGATGCCCTGCGCATCGAACAGTTCGTCCCACATCGACATCAGGCGGCTCTGGCCGACAGCGGCGAGCATCTGGTCGCTGGGTCGACTCGCTGGCTTGAGCAGGCGATCACGGCCGGCGACGATCGCTCCGGAGCTGACGACGATCGCCTGCCCACCCTGCGCTCGCAGCTCCGCGACTTGCGCGACGATGCCGGCGATCGCGCCCGTGTTCAGCCCCTCGGCGCCCGCGGTGAGCAGGTTCGTGCCGACCTTCACCACGGCGCGTGGATAGGTCAGTTCGAGGCCTCGCTGCTGGTCACCGCCGCCGGGCACGGCCACACTCCTGATAGACGCTCTGGTCGCCTGACAGGATCGCCGAGGGAGGCCGCCCCGTCGAGGTCTGTCGGCGGGGTAGCGACCGCAGAGCAGGAGAGTGGGGCCCCTCAGTGACGACCGCGACCGCCCCTGGCGCCGCCCCTGGCGCCGCCCCGCGTCCACTCTGGCGGCTCTCGCTCACGGTGATTCGTCGCGCGACCGTCAACTTCGTGGAGGACCGCTGCACGCACATGGCGGCGGCGATTTCCTACTTCGCACTGTTCGCGCTGTTCCCGCTCACCGTGCTCGCGATCGCCGCGTTCGGCATCGTGCTGCGCGACGAGGATGTGCAGGCCGATGTGTTGAGGGCGATCGTCGACGCACTGCCGATCGAGCAGACGAGCATCGCGGATTCGTTGGAGGGTCTCGCCGATCTGGGGCCCACGGTGACGGTGATCTCACTGATCGCCGCCGCGTGGACGGTCGGGACGCTGGCCGGCGTCGTCAATCGCTCGGTGAACGTCGTCTTTGATGTCGATCGCCCGCGCCCGCTGTTGCGGGCGAAGTTGATCGACTCCTCGTTGCTGCCGCTCGGCGGCGTGCTGCTGCTCTCTTCGTTCATCCTCACCGGCGCATGGAGCGTCGTGCAGGTCACAGCCGGCGACCGCTTCGGCGGCCTCGAATGGTTGTGGACGGCGGGCGCGATCGCGATCCCCACCCTGCTCACGTTCGTCACCTTCCTCTTCCTCTTCTGGTTGCTCCCGCATCAACTCGTACGGCTGCGCCACATCTGGCCGGGCGCGCTGGTCGCCGCGGTCGGCGTCGAGGTGGTGAAGCAGGGCTTCGCGTTCTACCTGAGCAACGTGGCGAACTACCACGTGGTCTACGGCTCGCTCGGAGGCATCATCGCGTTGCTGCTTTTCGTCTACGCGAGCGCCAATCTGCTGCTCTTCGGCGCGGAGATCGCGGCCGAGGTGCCGCACGTGCTGCGCGAGGAGCCCCGCCACGGCCACGCCGACGCAGTCGAGGTGAGCTGGCGCACCTCGCTGTGGCGCATCCTGCGCGGCTTTGTCGTCGCCCCGGGCGATCAGGCCGGTCCGGCCCTCCCCCAACATCCCGCCGAAGAGGCGCCCAGCGAGGGCGATCCCGCCGAGTAGGTTCGGTCGCGCTCCGCGCGCTGCGTCTTCCCCTTCAGGGGTGCCCCGCCCGCCCGCCCGTTCTTCTGTGGGGGTAGAACCCCCACGCCCCCACCCTGGAGTGGATGGCATCTGGTGCAACGAGTCCACGTATATCCAACGAAGGAGGTGCAGGGGGCGAAGCCCCCGCGTCCTACGGGAGGGTGGGTGAGTTTTACCCAGCGCTCCGCGTCACGAGAACAACTCGCTTCACGTTACGCCTTTGTCACCGCCAGCGTCACGTCATGCCCGTCGATCGTGACTTCCGCCGATGCCCCACCGTCCGAGGCGTCCCCAGATTCGATCGAGAGCGCGAGCGTCTCCTCGGCGATGTACGCGGCGTGCTCGGCGAAGATGGCCTGCACGGCCTCGTCTGCGCTGTAGCGGACGTCGATGCGGTCGGAGATGTCGAAGTCGGCCTCGCGTCGCAGACCCTGTAGCCGCCGAACGATCTCGCGGGCCAGCCCTTCGGCTGCCAGCTCCGGCGTGATCGTGGTGTCGACGAGCACGGCGTAGCCGCTGTCCTCGGCGGCGGCCCAGCCCTCGTTCGCTTCGACGTCGACGAGCAGGTCGCCGGCGGTCAGCTCGAAGCCGTCGAGGTCGATCGCTTCGCTCGCGCGCATCTTCGCTGCCACCTCGGTCGGGTCGGCGGCGTCGATCGCGGCGCGCACTTGCTGCATCTCTGAGCCGTAGCGCGGGCCGAGCACCGGCAGGTGGGGCCGGATGCGGTAGCTGAGGCGATCGCCACCGTCGAGGACGACTTCGATCGCTTTCACGTTCAGCTCGTCCGCGACCTGTGCGCCGAGCTGTTCCAGCGCCTCTCGCTCGCTGTCGGTGCGGGGGATCAGCACCGCGGTCGCCAACGGCTGACGCACGCGCAGTTGTTCCGCCGAGCGTGCGCTGCGGCCCAGCGAGACCATGCGACGCACGACCTCGACGCCGGCCGAGAGCTGTTCGTTGATCGCCGCCTCGTCGGGGTCGGGCCAGTCGGTGAGATGCACCGAGTCGGGTACGCCCTCGATGCGGTCAGCGACGAGATTGGTGTAGATCATCTCCGAGACGAACGGCGTGAACGGGGCCAGTAGCTTCGAGAGCGTGGTCAGGCAGGTGTAGAGCGTCCAGTAGGCGGACTGGTCGATCTCCTCGCCCGCGCCGGTCCAGAAGCGGCGACGGCTGCGCCGCACGTACCAGTTGGAGAGCGAGTCGCCGAAGCGTTCGATCACCCAGCTCGCCTCCTCCGGCCGCCAGCGCTCCAGTGCGTCGGTGACGCGGCGGGTCAGCAGGTGCAGCTCGGAGAGCACCCAGCGGTCGAGCCCCGGCTTCTCGTCCGGCTCGGTCGCCGTCGCCGGGTCCCAGCCATCGAGGTTGGCGTAGGTCGTGAAGAATGAGTAGACGTTCCAGAGCGGGATCAGGAACCTGCGCCGCACGTCGTCGCCGATGTGGTAGCCGAAGTTGAGGTTGTTGGCGGGAGTGTGCCGGGCGTACATCCAGCGCATCACGTCGACGCCCATCATGTCGGCGGCGTCCTCAAACCAGATCGCGTTGCCCTTGCTCTTGTGCATCTCCTCGCCAGACTCGTCGCGCAGCAGCGCGTAGGTGAAGCAGGCCTTGAAGGACTCCGTGTCCTCCAGGATCGCGGCCATCGCCAGCATCGAGTAGAACCAGTTGCGGAACTGCCCGGGGAAGCTCTCCGAGATCCAGTCGGCCGGGAACCACGTCTTCCACTCCTCGCTGCCGTGGCGGTAGCCGAGGGTCGAGAACGGCACGATGCCCGCATCGAGCCAGGGGTTGCCGACGTCTGTCGTGCGCGTCACCTGCTCGCCGCAGTCCGGGCATTCGATCTTCACCGCGTCGACGTACGGCCGGTGCGCGGAGTGGCCGACGAACTCGTCCCAGCCCTCGACTGCCCGCTCCTCGAGCTCGGTCTCGCTGCCGATCACATCGACGTGACCGCACTCGCACTTCCAGATCGGCAGAGCAAGGCCGTAGTAGCGCTTCTTGGAGATCATCCAGTCGTCCATGTTGCGCAGCCAGTCGAGTTCGCGCTCCATGCCGAACTCCGGGATCCACTCGATCTTGCGAGTGGCGTCCATCATCGAGTGGCGCAGCTCGTCCATCGAGATGAACCACTCATCGACGACGCGGAAGACCAGCTCGCTGTCGCAGCGCCAGCAGACCGGGTAGCGGTGGATGATCGGCTCGACCCGCTCCATCACGCCCTTCTCGGTCAGCGACTCGAAGACCGCCGGGGCGACCCCGCCCGCGGCCTGACCCTCGAGGAAGCCGTAGCCATCGACGTAGATGCCCGACTCATCGAGCGGTGCCAGCACCGGCAGGTCGTACTTCTTGCCCAGCAGGAAGTCGTCATGTCCGCCGCCGGGCGCGATGTGGACAATGCCGGTGCCTTCGTCTTCCGCGACCTCGTCCCACTCGATCACGCGATGCTCGACGCCCTCCTGCGCCGCCAGCTCGTCGAACGGGCCGCTGTAGGTGAAGCCGATCAGCTCGCTGCCGGGCAGTTCCGCCTCGACCTCGACCTCGCCGTGCAGCACGCCCAGCGCCGCCTTCGCGAGGTAGAACACCTCGTCGTCGCGCCGGGCGCGCACGTAGGTCAGCTCCGGGTGGACGGCAGCAGCGACGTTCGCGGCGAGCGTCCAGGGGGTGGTCGTCCAGACCAGCAGCGACTCGCCATCACGGCCGAGCAGCGGGAACTTCACGTAGACGCTCTGGTGGGTGATCTCCCGGTAGCCCTCGGTCGCGATCTCCATGTTCGAGAGGCCGGTGCCGCAGCGCGGGCACCACGGCATTGAGTCGGCGCCCTCGTAGAGCCAGCCGCGCTCGAAGCAGATCTTGAGGGCGTGCCAGATCGAGTAGTTATTCTCGTCCGACTTCGTGTGGTAGGAGTTGTCCCAGTCCATCCACATGGCGAGCCGCTTCGACTGTTCGGTGATCACGTCGGCGAAACGATCGACCCGCGCTTTGCACTCCTCCACGAAGCGGTCGATGCCGAAGGCCTCGATGTCGCGCTTGGAGCCGAAGCCGAGTTCCTTCTCGACCTCCACCTCGACCCACAGCCCCTGGCCGTCGAAGCCGTTCTGGAAGCGCTGACGGAAGCCCCGCATGTTGCGCCAGCGCAGAAAGAGATCCTTGTAGGTGCGGCCCCACGCGTGGTGTATGCCCATCGGGTTGTTGGCGGTGATCGGGCCATCGATAAAGGAGTGGGTCTGCTCCGCGTTCTCGTTGCGCTTCAGGTAGCGCGCGACGGTGTCGCGCTGCGCCCACTGTTCGAGGATGCGTTCTTCTTCCACGACGAAGTCGACGCGCGAAGGGACCGCTGCGAAATGCCCATTGGTGGGTTCGTTGGCCATCGGTGAACTCGCTCCCGTGGGCACAACAAAGCCCGTCCCATGTACGGGACGGGCGTCACGCCCGCGGTACCACCCGCGTTGTCCCGGGCGATCACTCGATCGCGGCGGAACCGCTCACCGCACCACGGCCTCCACGAGGGAGGGCGTGGCACTGCCCCTGATAACGGTGGGCGCTCCGGCCGAGCCTACTGCTTCGCTGGTCCCTTCTGTGAGTGGAAGGGCCAGGAGGGTTCGGTCGGCGGCTCGGGAGGGATTTTCGTCCGTCGCTGGCTTGCACCCGGCTCACACCGTCCCGGGTTCGCTCATGCGGCCATCTGCAGCGGGCTACTCGCTCCGTCTCAGCCTCTGCATCGAGTGTAGGGCGAGGCACCGAGGGCGGGCAACGCTAGCGGCAGGGCTCCGGCACCCGATCGAGTGCACGCACGGTGACGAGCGGGACGAACCCCTCGCTGGTTGCGCGGGCGCAGAAGTCGGCGATCTTCGCCTCGTCCGTGAGGTAGTCGACGGCGAGTATCACCTTGCCGTTGACGCCGAAGCGGCTCAATTGATCGACGGTCTCAGTCTGGATGTCGAGCGGGTTGTCCTCGTCGTCGTCACCGAAGTAGAAGGTGTCCTCCGTGGCGATGCCGCCGACCGTGCTCACGTAGGCGTGGCCGCCGTCGACGGCGGGGAGTAGATCGAAGGCATCAGCGATGCCGGAACCGTTCTGCGCGAAGACGAGGAAACCCGGCTCTCGCCTCGATCCCGCGATGCGAGCAACGAGGCTGAGCATCTCGGCTGCGGCATCACCACGCTCGTGCATCTCGCCGTCGGGTCCAAAGAACTCGTAGGCGTCGATGATGTCGAGCCTGGCGGGCTCCCAGTCGCGGACCTTGTAGTTCCCCTCCCAATCGGGGTTGGTCGGGCCGAGCCAGGGTGGGGGATCGGATTTCCAGGCGGGGTCGAAGTAGCTGCGGTACGACTCCGCCTCGCCGATGCTGAGGTAGGCGAGCACCGTGCACCGCCCTGCCCTCCGTCCCGCAGCTCGTCGATCTTGGCGGTCGTGAATCGCCCCTCGTCGCTGCCGTCGCGGCTGTAGTCGATCACGAACAGCTCGAAGTTCGAGGCGATCAGCGGTGCGAGGTCGAGATCTGCGCCGTTCTCGCCCTGGAGCTGGTAGGCCCACGACTGGACCCGCGGCGCGGAGATGAAAGGAGCCTCGGGTACCGGCGTCTGCGTGACCCCTGCGGTGGTCGAGTCGTCATCGCCGCCGGAGCTGCAACCGGCGGCCACCAGCGCGAGCGCCGTGAGCGCCGCAATGATCGCGAAGCCGGTCGACCTCACGCGCTTCCGCTGTCCGGGCGTCCCGAGGTTAGGTCGTCGGCGGCGCGGGCGTACTGTCCGCCAGCGCCTCGTCGTCCTTCACGATCTCGCGTGCCTCTTCCTCTTCCTCGTCATCGCGACCGGAGCCCTCGAGCTCGGGCTCGTTGCTGGAGGTCGGTGCGGAGGCGGCGCGGGCGGCCATCGCCTCGGTCTCGGCGGTCTCGGCGGCCTCCTGGCGCTTGCGCTCCTCGTTGTAGCAGTCGGAGCAGAAGACCGGCCGGTCGCCGCGGGCGATGAACGGCACCTCTGCGGCGCGCTGGCAGCCGGAGCAGGTGGCGACGTGCAGCTGTCGGGGCGTGCGGCCACCCCACGAGGCGTAGACGCCGTAGCTCGGTGTCTCGTCGCGATCCTCCGGGCGCATCATCTTGCGCTGCGCGCGGCAGGACGGGCAGCGGACGGGGTCGTTCTGCAGCCCCTTGGTGGCGTAGAACTCCTGCTCGCCTGCGGTGAAGACGAAGGATGAACTGCAGTCGCGACAGGTCAGTTCTCGGTCGGTTGGCATCGGGTGCTCCCTACTCTGAAGTAGCGTTCGTGCCCCGGGATTCAGCACACAGCGATCGGGACGCGCGACGCGTCCGCTTCTCGAGGGTGCCCTTGTAAGGGGGGCGCAATAAGTATAGCAGCGTCGATCGCCCGCCGCGGATGCGCGGCCGGCTACGTTCCGCGTAGCCGTCGCAGCAACGTGAAGTCCTCGCTGCCGACGAGCAAGGCCGTCAGCGCGTAGGTGGCGAGCCCGCCGAGCCCGCCCGCCGCGCTCAGCACCAGCGCGCCCTCCACCGTGCGAGGGTCGGCGCCGGCCGCTCGCAGCAGCATCATCAGCAGCACGATCGCCTCCGCCATCACCAGCGTCGCCATCACCGTCTGCGAGATGGAGCGACGCATCTCCAGCCCGCCGAGGCGCTCCTGCGAGGCGCGCAGCAGCAGCACGAACTCCGCGATTGCCGCCAGCGACCCGGCGGCCGCGAGCCCGCGCAGGCCGAATGGGGCGACGAAGGCGGCGCAGAGCGCGACGTTGGCCACCATCGAGAGGATCGCGAAACGCACCGGCGTGCGTGTGTCGGAGAGCGCGTAGAAGCCACGACTGAGGATCTCGATGCCGGCGTGTGCGAAGACGGCGACCGAGAACAGCATCAGCGCATCGACCACCAGGTCGGTTGAGGCGGCGTCGAACGCGCCGCGCTGGAACAGCAGCCGCACTGCGGGCTCAGCGAGCAGCAGCAGACCGACCGAGGCGGGGATCGCGAGGAAGAGGATCACGCGCAGCCCGTCGGAGAGCGACCGGCGTAGCGCCGTCAGTTGCTGTGCCGCCGCCTGCTGCGCCAGCGTGGGGAACAGCGCCGTGGAGATCGCCATCCCGGCCACCCCAACCGGCAACATCATCATCAGGAAGGCGTAGTTGATCGCGCTCACCGCGCCGTCCGAGACGAACGAGGCGAAGAAGATCACGACTACGAGGTTGACCTGCCCCGCCGCCAACCCGAGCACCCGAGGCCCCATCAATCGGGCGACCTCTCGCACCCCCTCGGAGCGCAGCTCGAACGTCGGCCCCCAGCGCGCCCCTGCTGCTCGCAACGCGGGCAACTGCACGATCAGGTGCCCGCCCGACCCGATCACGACGCCGGCTGCGAGCCCCTGGATGCCCCACGCCGGGGCGAGTGCGAGCGCGCCGAAGATGATCGAGGCGTTGTAGATCATCGGCGCGACTGCCGGCGCCAGGAATCGTTCGCGGGCGTGCAGCATCCCCGTCGCCATCCCGGAGATGCCGAAGAAGATCGGGGAGAGCAGCATCAACCTCGTCAGTGCGACTGCCAGCCGGTGCAGCTCCGGCTGGCGCCCGCTCGCCTCGCCCAGCCCCGGCGCGAGCAGCGGGACGAGCAGCGGCGCGAAGATGAAGGCGAGCGAGGCCGCGACCAACGTCGCCACCGCCACGATGTTCAGCACGCTGGCCGCGAGCCGCCACGCCGCCGCCTCGCCTCCCTGCAGGGCGACGCGGCTGAAGGTCGGGATGAAGGCCGCGGAGAGCGTCGCCCCGGCCAGCACCTGGAAGACGAGGTCGGGGAGGCGGAAGGCGACCCAGTACGCATCGAGCTCCGGGTCGGTGCCGAAGCTGTCCGCGATCACTACCGAGCGCAGCAGGCCGAGCACGCGAGAGCCGAGGAAGCTCAGGATCACGATCCCGGCCGCGCTGCTGACGCTGTTTCGCCTGCCGCCGCTGCTCAGGAAGCGGAACATCCGCCGCGCGCCGCTCGATTCGCTGGCCTCGCCGTCACGCTGAGCGGGGGGCTGAGTCATGAGTTGAGGGCGGGCAGGCGGGTGTGCATCTCAACGGCAGTCTAGCCCTGACGTGCATCAGGCGCGCCTGGGCGCTACGATATTTCGGCTCGCAGGAGATTGATCGATGGCCCATTCCGTCTCAGCGCGAAAGCGCATCCGCCAGAACGAGAAGCACGCGGAGCGTAACCGCCCGATCCGCACGCGCATCACGCGCTCCGTGCGCGACGCTCGCGAGGCGATCGAGGACGGCGACGCAGAGGCCGGTGAGTGCGTCCGCGAGGCGCACGCCGCGCTCGATGTGGCGGCCCGCAAGAACGTGATTCACAAGAACGCCGCTGCCCGTCGCAAGTCTCGCCTCACGAAGGCGCTGAAGGCCTCCCAGAGCTAGCGACCCAGCCACACTCTTCCTCGACCCGAATTCCTGACTCGAACGTTCACACGATGCGGTAGCATCGCGTCCCCTGCCGCGCGATACTCCGGGTCAGCGCCATCGGCCCAGCGCCGAGGCACGGGACGAACAGCAGGTGGCGGCGACGATGGCTTCGATGCGCGCGACGATCTTTAACGCCCCCGGCGATGTAACGGTCGAGGACCGCCCGCTCCCCACTCCGGGTCCCGGCGAGCTGAGCATGACCGTCGCCGCCGTGACGCTCTGCGCCTCCGACGTGCGCGTTTACCGAGGCGAGAAGCACGCCGAGCCGGGGGTTATCCCCGGGCACGAGATCGCCGGCGTGATCGACGCGATTGGCGGTGGCGTTGAGGGGTACAGCGAGGGCGATCGTGTGACCGTCTGCCCGATCCTCGCCTGCGGGCACTGTCGCTTCTGTCTGCTCGGAAGGCGCAACCGTTGCAGCTCCCGTCGCACGCTCGGCTACGATCTCGATGGCGGCTTCGCGGAGCACCTGCTGCTCCCGGCGGAGCTGGTGCGACTGGGGCACGTGCTGCCGATCCCGGACGCCCTGCCGATGGACGTCGCAGCGCTGACCGAGCCGTCGGCCTGCACGCTCAACTCGCTCGAACTCTGCGAGACGAAGGCCGGCACATCGCTCGCGATCGTCGGTGCGGGGCCGATGGGTCTGCTGCACCTGATCCTCGCGCGCGCGCTTGGCGCGGCGCCGATCATTGTCAGCGAGCCGATCGCGGAGCGACGCGAGATCGCCCGCCGCTGGGGCGCGGACCTGGTTCTCGACCCCGGCAACGACGATGTCACCGCCGCAGTGAAGGACTCGACGGGCGGTTCCGGTGCGGACGGCGTGATCGTCAGCGTCGGCATCGCCTCGCTCGTGCCGCCCGCGCTGGAGCTGGTGCGACAGCAGGGCGTGGTCAACCTCTTCGCGGGGTTCCCAAAGGGGGACGACGTCCCGTTCGACCCGAACTACATCCACTACAACGAGATCGTGCTCAGCGGCTCGCAGAACGCGACCACCGACCAGTACCGCCGCACGGTCCAGTTGCTGGGTTCGGCGGAGCACATCGACGAAGTGGTCACGAACCGCTACGACATCGAACACGCACCCGAGGCCTACAGCTCGCGGCTGGCGATGGACGGGCTGAAGTCGCTGGTCGCGTTCGCGGGCGTCGACGCGGTCTGATGACCGGGCCCCGCGCACCACAGGACGGCGACGACGCGCCGGGCGTGACGCCCGAGAGTGAGCCTGAGCCGCTGCCGTCGCTCTCCGCCTCGCCGCCACTCAAGGCCGCGGAGCTGTCCGACGCGGATCAGGCGGACGCGGAGCAATTCAGCGACGTCAGCCTGGGCCAGTTGTTGCGCGAAGTCCGCCAGAACCGGGGGCGCACGCTGGCGGAGGTGGAGCGCGACACCCGCATCAACCGCGACTACCTGGAGGCGCTGGAGCGGGAGCGGTACGAGCTGCTGCCCGCGCCGGTCTATACCCGTGGCTTCGTGCGTGCCTACGCCCGCCACCTCGGCTTGAACGAGGAGGGGGCGCTCTCGCTGCTTCCGGCGGAGCTGCCCGCACCGATCGGCCTGGAGCCGATCGCCGGTCTGCGGGGTGGCTCGCGGGCATCGCTGCGTTCGCTCAACCTGCCGATGCTCTCCGTGGCTGCTGGCGTGATCGGGCTGCTTGCCGTCGTCGTGCTCTCGCTGGTCTGGCTGGGAGGCGGGCCAGAGACCATCGACACGCCCGTGGTCCCGACCGCAGCGGCGAGCACGTCACCCTCCTCAGGCGGGACGTCGGGCACGCCCGCGAGCATCGGCGTGCAGTCCGTCGCGACCGTGTCGCCGTTCGAGCTGGGACAGACGCCGAACTTCATCGGAGTCGATAGCGAGACGGCACAGGCGCTGCTGACGCAGTTGGGCCTACGCTTCATCGTGGTCGAGGTCGATACTTCAGAAGCCCCTACGGGTAGCGTCTTTGCGCAGACGCCCGAACCGGGTTCACCGATCGATGCGGACGGTGATGTCACCTTGATCGTCTCGAAGGGCAGCGGCGGGTAATTCGCTCCGGCGGGCCTGTTGAGACGCTATACTCGATTAAGTTAGTCAAGTATAGTTAGAATAACGTATAATCGGACAAGTATGACGATCATCTGAATTTAACGTGATTGTGACTACAAGCACTTGACGTTGGGTCTCAGGTCATCGAAAGTACTAGTGTAAGATTTCACAACATGCTTGCAGTCGAGGGCGTAGGCCCAGGCTGCAAAGGAAGGGAGTCCATCAATGAGGTCAAGTGCACGTAGTTACTATAACGCTCTGCTGGCCGCGGGCCGGGTGCACGCACTGACGTTGACCGAAGCGCAGCGCGATCTCGATCGCGCGACCCAGCGCATCGAGCTGACGCAGCCGTTCAGCTTCTAGCTCACGCGGGCCGCCCGTGACGGGCGGACGGCGATACAGAGATAACCGGGATGTCCCACCCCTCGGGCGCATCCCGGTTTTTCTTTGTCCAGTCGCGCCAACCAGCGCGCGATCAGAGGGCCAGTTCTTCGATCTCTTCGCCGATCACCTCGGCGCGTCCGAGCAGCTCAGCGTCGATGAAGCGAAGGGCGTCGTCCGCCTGCTGCCGCGCCGTCGGCCCGTCGCCCGAGACCGTGGCGAATCCGATCTGCGCCTGACGCACATCGTCCTGTAGCCCGACCTCCGCAGCGGAGAGGTGATGGCGGCTGCGCAGCCGCTCCACCAGCGAGCGCACCACGCCGCGCTTCTGCTTCAGGCTGCGGGTATCCATGAGGCGTAGCGTCAGCTGCACGGCCACCACGACCACCGAGCGCCCCTAGAGCTGCTCGGAGGAGGGTGCGGGCTCGGCGATCGTCTCGTCGTCCTCGGGCGCGTCCGGCTCCGCCTCCCCCGACGATTCGCCCGATGAGCCGGCAGGCTCGGGTGTTTCGTGAGTGGGTTCGGCGTCTGTCGCGTCGTCCTCTGGCGCGTTGGTCTCCACCGGCTGTGAGCCCTCCGCCTGGGAGTCGAGGCCAGACATCGGTTGCGGCGCGTCCGGCGGGGGCGTCTCGATGTCTCCGAGCGCGGGCATGTCCTGCGGGCGTTCGAGGCCGAAGTGTTCCAGGAATCGCTGCGTCGTGACGAAGAGCGCCGCGCGGCCCGGCCCCGGCGCGCGCCCGGCGTCATCGACGAGCCCGCGAGCGCGCAGTGTGGCGACGGAGCCATCGCTGTTCACGCCTCGGATCGACTCGATCGTCGCGCGTGTCACGGGCTGCTGGTAGGCGATGATCGCCAGCGTCTCCAGCGCGGCGTTCGAGAGCCGCCGCTGCGCTTCCAGCCCGAGGAAGTACTGCACCCAGCGCGAGGTCTCGGGCGACGTCACGATCTGCGCCCCGTCCGGGCCGATCTGTAGTCGCACGCCCCGTTCCGCCAGCGACTCCGCGACCACATCGAGGGCGCGATCGACGGCTTTGCGAGGGGCATCGAGTGTGCGAGCGAGCGAGGCAGCGGGTACCGGGTCCTCGGAGACGAAGAGCAGCGCCTCGATCACGGCGGGCAGCACGTTGCTGTCGGGCGGCGGCGGTGCGTCTGCGGGGCGTTCCTGGTCAGGCGGCATCGCTGGCCTTTCGTCGTGGGCGGTCGAGGATTAGCTCTTCGTAGCGCAGTTCGAGCGCGGGAGGTTCGGCGAGTGGCACGCCGGCACGTTCATCGAGTGCGCGCTCGATCGCCATCGTGGCGGCCTCCACAGTCTCGGCCAGCCTCGCGTTCGCGGTCACGGCGATCACCGCCACGACACGCACGCCCCGGCCTCGCAGGTTGTCGACGCGCACGCCGGCGTCTTCCACGTCCGGCCGTTCGAGGATGGCGAGGCGGAGACGTTCCGCGAGCACATCGACAGCGATCGTGCCACGACCGTCCGCTAGCCGCACGGCCCGCCTCGGTGCGCTGACCTTTGCCCAGACCGCGAGATAGCCGAGCAGGGCGAAGGTGGTGAACACGACCGTCACGATTACGCGCGAGCGGTCGCCGGAGGTACGCAGCCAGCGCAGCAGGTCATCGCCGCCAGTGATCACCAACGGCTGGCGCGTCCACACGAGTGCGATTGCGAGCGCCGCGATCAGCGCCACGAGTGTGGCGGTCGCGAGCTGGCGGTGGATATTGACGTCGGATCGCACTGGCATCGGTCCCGGTCGCTGCTCACGACACTCGCCGTCCGTGGGAACGACGCTGAAACCCCGCCATGGTCTACGGACGCGGGCGCGTCCTCTCGCTACGATGCCCCTGATGATTGTCGATGTCCATAGCCACGTCTTCCCGCCCGCCATGATCGAACGGCGCGATCGGCTCGTACGCAGCGATCCGGCGTTCGGAGAGCTGTACGGCGATCCGGCCGCGCGCATGGCCAGCGCGGAAGATCTGATCGCGTCGATGGATGCCGCGGGCGTCGATCGCTCCGTCGTCGCCGGCTTCTGGTGGCGTGAAGGCGCACTGGCGGAGGAGCACGCCTCCTACCTGTTGGAGGCCGCCGCAGGCGACGGGCGACTGATCCCGTTCGTGCCCGCCGACCTCGGTGCCCCAGACGCCCGCGAGCGGCTCGCTGCACTCGCGGAGCGCGGAGCGCGTGGCCTCGGCGAGGTGCGGCCGGACAATCAGCCCAGCGGGGAGGAAGGCACCGATGCGACCGCGTTGCTCGCGTACGCGACTGGCGAGCTGGGGCTCGCGCTGCTCGTGCACTGCTCGGAGCAGCCCGGCCACCAGTATTCGGGCAAGGACGGCGGTTACACACCGGGTGCGCTATGGGAGTTGATCGAGGCGTGCTCGGCACCGAACGCGCGCGTGATCGCCGCCCACTGGGGCGGAGGCTTCCCGTTCTACGCGCTGATGCCGGAGGTGCGCACCGCGCTGGCTCAGGGGCGAGTCGCGTTCGACTCAGCCGCCTCGCCGCTGCTCTACGAGCCGGACGTCTTCGAGCGTGTCGCGAATCTCGTTGGTGGCGACCTCACGCTCTGGGGCTCCGACTTCCCGCTGCGTAAGCAGGCCTCCGACCGGGCCGCCGTCGAGGCGGCGGTAGGCGACGCGGCGCATCGCGCGGCCGTGCTCGGCGGTAACTCAGCGCGCTTTCTCGGCCTCTGAGCAACGCGCTCGCTGACGTTTCCCGATGGTCCATTGACGGGCCATCGATGCCGGTCTAGGCTCCGCCCTAGAAGGAGTCCGGCTTATGGATACTTCGGGTCCGGGCAGACATTCCACGCCGCGGTATGCCGCGGCGTTTTTGTGTCCCGGGCCACCCTGTTCTCCCCGCGGCCGACAGGAGATTTCATGCACTCAGGGATGATTGGCAAGGTCGAGAAGGCTCACCGCTACGCGGAACAGCGCGACCGTTTTCACGTGGACGGACTGACCGTCTCCGTGAGCGGCGAAAACAGTTCACACCGCGTTGCCCTGGAAGAGGGGCACTGGCGTTGTTCGTGCGATTTCTTCATCCATAACGCGACCTGCGCGCACACGATGGCGCTCGAGCTGATACTGGACGGCATGCTGCCTGAAGGTGTCGGTAGCCCGGATCTGACCGCCGCCTGAGCGACTAACCGCCCAGCAATTCGTCCGTCTCGCCCAGCCGTAACGCGCGCTGTAGGCGCGCACGCAATGCCGGGTGGCTGAATGCGCCGAGTACGAGCAGCGCCAGTAGCGCCGCGATGAACATCGTTATGCTGCCAGCGTCCGAGGCCGCGTACCCCAGCCCCCAGAGCAGGCTGACGAGGCCACCGCCCGATGCGCAGCGTGTCGAGCGCTCCCGCGACCGTGAGGCCGCCGACGATGAAGGCGAGGCCGATCAGCGTGACGACCGCGAGCGCGTTGCGACTGTAGGTCGCCAGTTCATCCTTGTAGAGCTCGTACGCGGCGTCGTACTCAACCTGGGCGGCTTCCTGCGCTGCGTCGAACTCGGCGACTTGTTTCTTCTCCGCTTCGGTCAACTCGACACCCGGCTGGGCGAACGGACGGGCGACTCCGGTCACGCGTGGGAAGTCCGGTGCGTCGGGCTGCTGGTAGAAACTGACGAGCCCGGAGGCGACCGTCATCAGCACGAAGATTCCGATCGCCAGCGCGTACCCGACTCGGATCGCGACCGCCATCGGCTACCGCTCGTACCGGCGGAGGATCAACACGGCGTTCTGACCGCCGAAGCCGAATGAGTTCTTCATCAGGACATCGACGTCGGCCTCGCGCGCCTTGTGCGGCACGTAGTCGAGGTCGCACTCCTCGTCCGGATTGTCGAGGTTGATCGTCGGCGGGATCTGTCCCGTGAGCAGCATCTGGACGCCCGCGACGGCTTCGAGCCCGCCCGCGCCGCCCAGCAGGTGGCCAACCTGCGACTTCATCGCCGTGACCGAGACGCGGTGGGCGTGTTCGCCGAAGACAGACTTGATCGCGCGGGTCTCTGCGATGTCGCCGACCTGCGTCGCGGTGGCATGTGCGGAGACGCAGTCGACGGACTCCGGGGGCAGCGCGGCGTCGGCCAGTGCCGTCACCATCGCGCGTCGCGCGCCGTCGCCGTTCTCGTCCGGCGCGACGAGGAAGGAGGCGTCCGCGCTGACGCCGTACCCGACGACCTCCGCCATCGGCGCCGCGCCGCGCGCGAGTGCATGGTCGAGACCCTCAAGCACCAGCATGCCGCCGCCCTCCGCCGGGACGAGCCCGCTGCGGTCGCGGTCGAACGGCCGTGATGCGACCGCCGGGTTGTCGTTGTGCGCCGTCGAGAGTGCGCGCATCGAGGAGAATCCCGCCAGTCCCAGCTCGCTGATCCCGGCCTCGCAGCCACCGGCCAACATCACGTCGGCCGCGCCGCGCCGGATCACCTCGGAGGCATCGCCGATCGCCTGCGTGCCGGCCGCGCAGGCCGTCGTCACCGTGTTTGTGTAGCCCAGCAACTGAAGTTGGATCGTGACGTTGCCGGCACCCATGTTCGACAGCATCTTCGCGATGTAGAGCGGGTCAACCTTCATCCCGCCGCGCGAGATCATCGTGCGCATCGCCTTGTCGGTGTCAGGCATCCCGCCGCCACCGTTGCCGACGATCGTGCCGACGCGTTCGCGGTCTTCCACCGTGAGGTCGAGCTGCGCGTTGGCGACCGCCTGCTTTGAGGTGGCGACGGCGAACTGCGAGAAACGCGCCATGCGGCGGGCGACCTTCCGATCCATGTAGTCAGTCGGCTCGAAGTCGTGAACCTCACCCGAGACCTGGCAGCCGTATGCCTCCGGGTTGTCGATCTGATCGAGGATGGAGAGCCGTCCGATGCCGGAACGCCCGGCGATTGCCGCCTCCCACATCTCATCGACCGAGTTGCCGAGCGGGCTGAGGACGCCGATGCCGGTGATCACCACGCGGCGTCGGCCGCTGGCGTCCGTCCCGTTGTTCGGCATCGTTGCTCCGATCGTCATCGCGCTGCGACTGGGAGGCGAGTTTATCGCACTCCGATGTTTGGGTCGGCTAGCGCAGACCGAAGGCGCGGTCGCCGGTGACCGCCAGCAACTGCTCGCGCGCCTCTGCGGCCGTGTAGAGGCTGCCGACGACGAAGACGACGCCGCTCTCCCCGGCGATCGGGCCAGCGACGTCGATCGCGCCACCGACATCCGGTGCCTGTTGCACGATCGCCCCGGCCTCCGCGAAGACGCGGGCTACCTCCGTCGGGTCGGCGGCACGAGGTGTGTTGGGGGGCGCGACGATCACCGTGTCGCCGGGTTCGATCAGCACGCTCGCGATCTCCTCCGTCTGTTTGCCGTCCAGCAGTCCGACGACATAGGCGCGTTGTCCCGGTAGCGAGAGCCCCGCGACCGTCTGCTTGAAGCGGCGTGCGGCCAGCGGGGTGTGCATGCCGTCCACGATCGTCAGTGGCTTGCGCTTGATCGACTCGAAGCGGCCGGGGCAGCGGGCACCCGCCAGGCCCTCTTTGACCGCCGCCTCCGGCAGTTCCTCGCCGATGCTCTCCCACGCCAGCTCGGCCGCGCGCACGGCGGCTGCGGCGTTCTGCGTCTGGTGCGGCCCGACCAGGCGCAGCCGCAGGCCTCGATAGGTGCGCAGCGGGGTCTTGAGGTCGATCTGTTGCCCCTCCAGGCTCTGGCTCGCGACGCGGATAGCACACTGCTCGTCGATCGAGTGCAGCGTCGCACCGGCCTCGTCGGCTGTGGCGCGTATGACGTCGAGCGCGGAGCCGCGCATCGGCGAGACGACGACCGCGCAGTCGCTGTTGATGATCCCGGCTTTCTCGGCGGCGATCTCCGGAATCGTCTCGCCGAGGATCGAGGCGTGTTCGATATCGATCGGCGTGACGATTGCGACGGCTTTCTGTCCGACCGCGTTGGTCGTGTCGAGCTGCCCGCCGAGGCCGCACTCGAGCACCTGCCAGTCGCAGCCCGCCTCCTCGGCGGCCAGCCAGCCCATCACCGTCAGCAGCTCGAAGTACGACCAGCCCTCGCTCGCCGCGTCGCCGAGCAGCCGCTCGGCGGTTGCCGCGAATTCGGCATAGCCGATGTGGTCGCCATCGATCGAGATGCGCTCGCGGGCCTGATGCAGATCCGGGGAGACTTCGAGCAGCGTGTGAACACCGGCGGCGCGCAGCACCGTCTCCACCATCGTCGCCGTCGATCCTTTGCCCTTCGATCCGGCGATGTGCACGGTGTGCCGCCGATCCGGTCGTCCCTGCGCATCGAGGAAGGCGCGGATGTGGCTGATGTCGAACTTCTTCGCCTCGGCCGGGTTGCCCGTGCGTTCGAAGCCACCGTGGGCGAGCAACCGCCGCACGGCCCCAACGTATGCCTGCAGGCCCTCGTCAGTGGTCATGTTCGGAGTGTAGGCGAGAGCGGAACCAATTTCCCTCCGCTCACCCTGAGCCTGTCGAAGGGTGCCGACGCCTCGATTGCCCTCCCACGTCCGCGCACCCCTTTCGCGACCCCAAAGACTTTGCAACCCCGAGGGGGGCTGCTAGCGTCTCTCGTCATGGCACAACAACCGCAGACCGCAGCACCCGGCAGCGACCCTCGCTGGCGTCGCATCGAGGACGAGGCCGAGCACCCGATCGGTGGCTGGCACGCGAAGCCTGTGGGTGACGACCTCACGCTCGAACCGTGGCTCGGCCCATTGAACTCGGTCGGGGCACGCTATTTCCGGATCTACCTGGGCAGCGAGGAACTCGGCCGGCCGGAGGACCCGCTGGTCTTCGGGATGGTGAACTCCGGCCCCTACCCGGGATTCAACTGGGTCGAGGTGATCGACTGCAGCGAACGGCTGGTGATCCCCGACGGACGCGAGGTGACGGTGCCGGAAGGCGTGCTGTGGGGCGTGCTCGCGCAACTCGCCTCGCTGGTGCCCGCGGGCGGACACTTGATGGCGGAGTACGACTCATCCGGCCAGCGTGTGACCGCACGAGCGCTGGCGGCCGGGGTGCCGCCTCGTGCGACCCCGCTTGGCGCGGCGATGGCCGCCGCTGGCTGCGGCATCGCCTTCCGAGACTGGTACATCTCCGAGGGCGGGCGCGAGGGGCCGAGGAAACTGCAGGGCTTCCGCGCACTGGACGCCGACCACCAGCGACTGAGGGATGGCGAGACCCTGGCGACCCTGCGCGCCTTCATGGATAACTCCGCGCACCTCGACTGGGATGTCCAGGCGCGCACACGCTCGCTGGCGGAAGAGGCGATCGAGGATCTTGAAGCGCAAGTCGCGTCTCAGGCGGGCGTGTAGCGGGCCGTCGCCCCGTTCGGATCGGCGCCCGTTTGACCGCCCTTGGGCGGCATCGATAGGATCCGCACTGCTCAGGGGGCCGGCCGAAACGACAGTCCCCGAGCGAGCGAATCGCGCGACCGCTACGCATCGGCGAGACGAGTACGCGGAACCCAGGCGGAGGAGCTCATGCGACAGACGTTGAGCGTGATCAAGGCTGCCGTCGGTGGCTTCGTCGGCCATTCGGCGATGCACCCAGAAGTGCTCGATGCAGGCCGCGAGGCGCTGGAACAGGCGGTCCAGTCCGGGCTGCTGCTCGATGGTCACGCCTCGTACTGTGGCGACGACCTCTTCCTGATCATGTCCCACGAGCGCGGGGAGAATGACGAGGACGTGCACACGCTCGCCTGGGACACCTTCGTCGGAGGTGCCACCGTCGCGACGAAGCTGAAGCTCTATGGTGCCGGACAGGATCTGCTCGTCGACGCCTTCTCCGGCGACATCAAGGGCGCGGGGCCGGGCTCGGCCGAGCTGGAGCTCGATGAGCGTCCCTCGGAGCCGGTGATCGTATTTATGGCCGACAAGATCTCGACCGGGGCATTCAATATCCCCCTCTATAAGATGTTTGCCGACCCCTTCAACACGGCCGGACTGGTGATCGCTGAACCGATGCACGATGGCTTCGCGTTCGAGGTCCACGACGTGAAGAGAGCGAAGAAGATCGTGCTCAACACGCCGCAGGAGATGTACGACCTGCTGGTCTTCATCGGCTCCCCGGCGCGCTACGCAATTAAGCGCGTGATCACCCGCAACGGCGAGGTCGCGGGCGTCTCGTCCACTGATAAGCGCTCGCAAATCGCGGGCCGCTACGTCGGCAACGACGACCCGGCCGCGGTCGTGCGCTGCCAGGGCGACTTCCCGGCCGTTGGTGAGGTGCTGGAGCCGTTCACCACCGCTTGGGCGGTGGAAGGCTTCATGCGCGGTTCGCACTACGGCCCGCTGATGCCGGTCGCGCTCAAGGACGCACAGGCGAGCCGCTTCGATGGCCCGCCGCGCGTCGTCGCACTGGGCTTCCAACTCGCCAACGGCAAGCTGATCGGCCCGCGCGACATGTTCGACGACCCCTCGTTCGACAACGCTCGCACAGAGGCGAACACCGTGGCGGATTACCTGCGCAAGCACGGCCCGTTCGAGCCGCACCGCCTCCCGCTCGACGAGATGGAGTACACGACGATGCCCGCTGTCGCGGCGAAGATGGAGTCGCGCTGGGCGGACGTCTAGGCGTCTTGCAACTCTGGTTATCCTGAACGGTTCGGAGGATCGAGCATGTCTAATCGCGCCGGTCGGCCGCGCCGCCTCGTCCTCGCCTCCAACAACGCCGCGAAGGCGGTCGAGTTGCGTGATCTGCTCGCCGACTCTGGCTGGCAGGTCGCGACGCCGGCCGAGCTCTCGTTGCCGTCGATCGACCCGATCGAGGGCGGTAGATCCTACCTGGAGAACGCGACGATCAAGGCCACCTCGTTCGCTCGCGTCGCGCGCATGCCGGCGCTCGCGGACGACTCCGGACTGGAGGTCGACGCGCTCGACGGTCGCCCCGGCCTCTTCTCGGCGCGCTACGGCGGGGTCAGCATCCCGAGTGGCGACGGCCTGCGCATGCAGCGGCTGCTTGAGGAGCTGCGAGGCGTCCCGCGCGCCCTTCGCACCGCCCGCTTTCGCGCGCTGGTCGTGCTCGCCTTGCCCGGCGGCGAGACTCACGCCCGCGAGGGCGTCGTGGAGGGGCGCATCAGCGAGGTGCCGCGCGGCGAGAACGGATTCGGCTACGATCCGGTCTTCGAGCTGCCAGACGGACTGACGATGGCGGAGATCGGCGAGCGCAAGGAGGCGATCAGCCACCGCGCGCTGGCCATCCGTGCGATGATCGACGTTCTGACGCTCCTGTCGTAGCAGCGTTTTCTTGCCACGGATCTGAAGGATTGCTCGTGAGCAGCTCCCCCGACTCTGCCCTGCCCGACGTTGAGCAGCCTCTGCTCGACCGCTTCCAGCGGCCGCTGCGCGACCTGCGCATCTCCGTCACCGATCGCTGCAACTTCCGTTGCCAGTACTGCATGCCGCGTGAGGTCTTTGGCCCGAACTTCGAGTTTCTGCCGCGCGACGAGATTCTGAGCTTCGAGGAGATTGCCCGCCTCGCCTCCGTCTTCGCTTCGCGGGGCGTCCGCAAGTTCCGCCTGACGGGCGGCGAGCCGCTGCTGCGCAACGACCTGTCGAAGCTGGTGGAGATGCTGGCCGCGATCGATGGCATCGACCTCGCCGTCACCACCAACGCCTCGCTGCTCGCCTCGCAGGCGCGGGCGCTCGCGCACGCCGGGCTGGACCGCGTCACGGTCAGCCTCGACTCGATCGACGACGAAGTCTTTCGCGAGATGAACGATGTCGATGTGCCGGTTTCGCACGTTCTCGAGGGCATCGAGGCGGCAGAGCGCGCGGGCCTCGGGCCCGTGAAGGTGAACTGTGTCGTACGCAAGGGCGTGAACGACCACACGCTGGTCGATCTCGCCCGCCACTTCAAAGGCACGGGCCACATCGTGCGCTTCATCGAGTTCATGGATGTAGGCACGACGAACGGCTGGAAGCTCGACGAGGTGGCCTCGGCCGCGGAGGTCGTCGAACAGATCAACGCGGCGCTGCCGCTCGTCCCGCTGGAGGCCAACTACGACGGCGAGGTCGCGAAGCGCTGGGCCTACGCGGATGGCGAAGGCGAGATCGGGCTGATCACTTCGGTCACCGAGCCGTTCTGCGCGACCTGCACGCGGGCGCGCATCTCCGCCGATGGGCGCCTCTACACCTGCCTCTTCGCCGTCGATGGTCTCGAGCTGCGCGAGGCGCTGCGCGCTGGCGCGAGCGACGACGAGCTCACCGAGATCGTCCGCGGCGTCTGGACGGCGCGAGAGGATCGCTACTCCGAGCTGCGCTCCGACGCGGCGGCCGACATGCCGCGCGTCGAGATGTCCTTCATCGGCGGCTGACGTGACGAGCGAGCCGAGCCGCACCACGGCCGCCGCCGCCGCGTCATCCTCCGAGGGGCTCTCGCACCTCGACGAGCAGGGCCGCGCGCGGATGGTTGATGTGTCGACGAAGGACGTGACGGTACGCGAGGCGACGGCACGCGGCCGCGTCGAACTGCTACCGGTGACGCTGCGATTGATCGTCGACGGGCAGGTGCCGAAGGGTGACGTGCTGGCCGTTGCTCGCATCGCTGGGATCATGGCCGCCAAGCGCACGCCCGACCTGATTCCGCTCTGCCATCCGCTGCCGTTGAGCGCCGTCGAGGTCTCGCTCACCCCCGACGCCGAGGGCTCAGCGATCGAGGTCGAGGCGATGGTTCGCACGACCGCCCCGACCGGTGTCGAGATGGAAGCGTTGACCGCTGTCAGCGTCGTCGCGCTCACGATCTACGACATGTGCAAGGCTGTGGAGCGCACGATCCGGATTGAAGCGATCCGCCTCGTCGCGAAATCCGGCGGCAAGTCCGGTACCTTTCACGCAGAGTGAGCCGCCGACAGACCGGGATGAACCGGTAGGGCGGACAGACGGACGGGGGTCGTGATGACAGAACAAACTGAGAGCTCGAAGTTGTGTCTGATTGTCGTCCCCGAAGCGGACGGTGAGCGCGTTCTGGAGCAGCTCGGCGCGCTCGATTTCGGCGGCACGAAAGTCGGCTCGCGCGGCGGCTTCCTGAAGCGCGGCAGTAGCACGATCCTCGTCGGAGTTCCCGCATCCGAGGTCCCGAAGGTGGTGGCGATGCTGCACCGCGAGTTCCCGCTGCGCAACGAGTCGATTCCCGTGCAGCAGTTGCCCTTCCTCGAAGACTCCGAGGCCGCGGGCGGCGGCACGATCGAGGTGCGCGTCGGTGGCGCGGTGATGTTCGTGCTCGACATCAGCAAGCTGATACAGACTTGAGCCTGCCCGCCCGCCTTCTCGCTGTCGCGCCGCAGCCAGTGGCGCTCGCCACTGGCTGCGGCGGCGGTGCGGACGGGCCGGGTGGTGGCCCGTCGCCGGGCCCGGCAGCGAACGCGACACAGTCGACGGCGACTCCGTTGGCTATCCGCACGCCCGTGCCGGGCTGCGCGCAGGGTGCTACGGCGCCACCGGCGATCTACTACGGCTTCGGACTGACCGAAGGTGAGTTGGTGATGGTCTTCAACACGCGCCCGGCTGCGAGCAGGTCGTCTGTGAGCAGACGGAGGTCGACGGCGATGGCTTCTGGGTGCTTTGCGTCGTCGGCGAAAACGTCTGCGGGCCGCGTGAGGGTGACACGATGCAGTTCACGATTGACGGCGCTCGGAGCGCCATCGAAGCGACCTAGTCCGCGGGCCTCGCACCCGCCGACGTGCAACGCGGCATCTCGCTGCGACCCGAATAGGTCGCCCCTCAGTCCTGCTGGCTGAGTAGGTACTCGACTGCAGCAGTGACCGCGCGGTGGGCGTAACCGGCGTACTCCGCCGGGGGCAGATCGTCGAGGCTGACGCGGTCCTCCGACCGCACCGCCACCCCGGCTCCACTCGTGGCCTGTTCCACGTCCACGCCGATCTTCAGCTCGTACAGGTCGCCGTCTTCCGCAAGGATCACGCAGCCGTACTGGTCGCCACTCCCCACAGGAGGCTCGACCTCGATGCCGTACGCGAACATTGCGCCGGGAAACGGCGGGAAGGGATCGATCTCCGCCGCCAGGGTCTTCAGCAGCTCACGGAGCTGCGTCGCGGCACGTTCCACGATCAGATCGGCGTGCGCTCGGTGCAGCAGTGGTTCGTCGGTCATTTCGCCACCTCTGAGGATTTTCTGACAGCTGATGCTGGGCCTGAATCAAACTATTCGCAACATCGAAACCGGGGGAGATCGTTACCTCTGACGGATGTCAACGCTGTGTATATGATGAACTCTCGTCTTGACGAGAGCGTTCACGCGTAACAGTCGGATCGAGCCCTGAATGATGCAGGAAACTCGACAGCAAATCCTCGACCACCTGCGGCTGACACCGGAGGCGACGGTGCGTGAACTGGGCGACGTCCTGGGCCTGACCCCGTCCGGCATTCGCCAACATCTGATGGTGCTGGAGCAGACCGGCCTGGTCGGGACGCGCGAAGAACGCGGCAAGGTCGGCCGCCCGGCGCTCGTCTACTCGCTCACGGCGAGCGGCGAAGCGACATTCCCGACGGACTACGACCTGCTCTCGACCATTCTGCTCGATGAGATGCGGGAGCAGGCCGGCTCCGCGAACTTCCAGAACGCGATCCAACGGATAGCAACGCGAATGGCCGAGCCGCACGTCGAGCAGCTCGCCGGTGGCTCCCCCGAACAGCGTGTCGAGGCGACCTGCGCGATTCTGCGGTCACGTTCCGTCGTAGCAGACTGGGCGCGAGACGGTGACAGCTTTATCCTCAACGAGCGCACGTGCCCTTACCCCGAGGTCGCGCGTAAGAACTCCGCCGCCTGCGCGATTGACACCGCCTACGTTCAGCAGCTCACCGGCATGGACGCCCGTCTCGCCAACTGCCGCGTACGTGGCGATGAAGGCTGCATGTACGTGCTCGCCCCGCAGTCAGCCGCCACCGGCTAGTTACTCCACCCCCCGCGCCGCGCTCCGCAGCCCCTCACGGGGGGTGGAGGTATCATGTGCGCCAGATCGCGGCGCGCCGATGCCGGAACGCGCGCCGAGAGCCGCTCCTCCTGCAACGGGCCACCGCATGGGTATCTGGGTCGGGCGTTACGCGATCGTCGAGGGCGAGGTGCGCGAGCACGGCCCGTGGCTCGTCGATCGCGCCCGCACGGGCGGTGAAGACCCCGTCCGCCTGCTCGTGCTCGCGGAGCCCCTCGACGATCGCTCGGCCGAGTTCGGCGAGGAAGTCGCGGGTGCCGTCGCTGAATTGTTCGCGCGTGAGTCGCTCTCGATTACCGGCGGACTGCTGCGCGCCGTTCAGCAGGCGCACGCCAACCTGGAGGAGTGGAACCGGCGATCCCTGCGCGAGCACCAGATCGCGGTCGGCATCACCTGTCTCGCGGTTCGCGATGACGAGGCGACGATCGCCATCGCCGGTCCCGGGGCTGTCTACCTCTCCGGGCGCGGGGGCACGGAGCGACTGACCACCGCGGGCGAGCCGGCCGCTTCGCCGCTCGGTGGAAGCGCCCCGGTCGAGCCGCTCTTCCGCACGTTCTCACTGCAGGCGCAGGACGCGCTGCTGGTCTCGAGCGTGGTCGAGCAATCACTCGACAACGATGCGATCACCTCGATGCTCGCCGCCGGCCCGGAGCGCGCGTTGGCCGAACTGTTCATGCAGACGCGCGGATTGCCGGATGTGACAGCCGTACTGGTTGCCGAGATCGAAGGCGCTGAGGATCTCTCGCCCGCTCCCGCTGAGCTCACCGCCGCGCCACGAGCGGCGACGCCCGATCGCCCATTCGACGACGGCGGGAACCTGGACTCCGGCGGCCTGGACGGACAATCCGACGGTCCATCGCGTCCGCTCCCGCAGTTGCGACGCGCGCGCGTCGCAACTGCGGGAGCGGACGTCGCTCCGCTGCCCTGGCGCGCGATCGGCATCGTCGCCGTGGCACTGCTCGCGATCGTTCTGCTCGCTCGTGCCGTGTTGCCCCCGCTGCTGGTCGAAGACCGCGAGCAGCGCTTCACGGAAGCGGTCGCCGCCGCCGAGCTGCAACTCGATGTCGTGGATAACGCAGAGGGCTCCGCGGAGCGTCGGGCGGCGCTCGACGCCGCGCTCGCCGAGATCGTGCGCGCTCGTTCGATCGCGTCCGATGACGTGCGCCTGATCGCGCTCGATGCGCGCGCGCAGGCCGCGGTCGCCCGGCTCGATGTGGTCGTCGATGTTGGCGCGCTGCGCACGGTGATCGAGTTCCAGGGTGCGCTCACCGCGCCGGTGCAGCCGAGCGCTGTGGTCGTGGGTGGTGGGGCGCTCTGGCTAGTCGAGGACGCCAGCGGCCGCCTGTTCCGCATCGCGCTGCCGGACGGCGAGCAGGGCGGTGTCGCGCTGGCAGAGGAGGTCTACCGCAGTGGCGAACGCTACGCAGGCGCCGTCGCACAGGCACCGATCGGCATCGCCTGGGACGCTGCTGGCGAGCGGCTGCTGCTGCTCGACGCCGCTCGTACGCTCTTCGCCTTCACCCCGCAGCCGGCCTCCGAGGGGGACGGCGGGGCGGTCGAACCGGAGGTGCTGCAGCTGCGCGATGCCGCCGAGGTGCAGTCGGTGCAGGGCATCGCCGTCTACTCCGGCAGCCTCTACCTGCTGGACGCTGACGGAGGCGAGGTCTGGCGCTACCTCACGGCGGGTGCGGGCTACGATTCGGAGCGCACCGGTCTGCTGGGCGGCATCCCGATCGATGGCACGCAGACGCTCTTCGTGGACGGTGACCTCTACATGCTGGACGCCGAGGGCGCGCTGCGTCGCTTCCGCCTCGGTCGCGAGCAGCCGCTGCTGCTACAGGGCCTCGACGAGCCGCCGCGGCCGCCGGCGGGGGTGGTCGGCGATCCGGTGAGCGGCCGCCTCTACGTCGCGGACCGCGGGGGCCGCCGCATCGTCGCGTCCGAGCGCGATGGCGACTTCGTGGCGCAATACCGGCACCCCACGTTCTTCGACCTGCGAGGGCTAGCGCTCTCCGAGGATGGCGCGGAGTTGTATGTGCTCACCGGCGATGGCATCTACGCCTTCGCGCCACTGCCCTGATTCGCACAGCGCCCTAGCACACCTCGCGGATCGCCTGCTTCTGCCTCGCCCGCTACGATCGCCATCTAAGGAGCTGACGTGACTCGCATCCTCGCGATCGAGAGCTCGTGCGATGAGACGGCCGCAGCCGTCGTCGTCGATGGGCGCCGCGCGCTCTCCAGCGTCGTCGCCTCGCAGGACGAACTGCACGCGGAGACGGGCGGCGTTGTCCCGGAGGTCGCTGCGCGCCAGCACCTGCGCGCCGTGCTGCCCGTGGTGCGTGAGGCATTGCGACAGGCGGAGTGCGGCTGGGACGACCTCGACGCCATCGCCGCCACCGCGGGGCCGGGGCTGCCTGGTGCGCTGGTGGTCGGGCTGAACGCGGCCCGTGGGCTGGCCTACGGATGTGGGCTGCCACTGATCCCTGTCGATCACATCGAGGGTCACGTCTGCGCGAACTGGCTCGGCGAGCAGGAGCCGCCGCTGCCTGCGCTGGCGCTCGTCGTCTCCGGCGGCCACACGGAGCTGCTGCTGATGGACGATCATGGCCGCTTCCGGCGGCTCGGTGGTACCCGCGACGACGCCGCCGGCGAGGCTTTTGACAAGGTCGCGCGCCTGCTCGACCTCGGCTACCCCGGCGGCCCGCCACTCTCCGCGCTCGCGCTCACCGCACAGGACCGTTCGTTGAAGCTGCCGCGCGCGTGGCTGCGCGGCAGCGACGATTTCTCGTTCTCCGGCCTGAAGACTGCGGTGTTGCGGACCGTGCAGGGCGACGACGCTCCGCCTGTCGCCGAGGTCGCATGGGCCTTCGAGCAATCGGTCGCCGACGTGCTCTCCCGCAAGGCCGAGCGCGTCGCCGAGCGCGAGGGCGTGCAGGCGCTGCTCGTGGGCGGCGGCGTCGCGGCCAACGCGGAGCTGCGCCGTCAGCTCGCGGAGCGCGCCCAGCTGCCGCTCTTCATCCCCTCGCCCGCACTCTGCACCGACAACGCCGCGATGATCGGAGCCGCCGCCTTCCGCCACCTCGACGAGACGACGGACCCCGCAGGCCCGCTCGACATCTTCTCAACAGCCCGTCGGAGGCTTCGCCTCTCTCCATAGCCGACTTCGCCGGGCGGAGGAAGAGGCTCCGCCTCTTCGCACAAGGGGCACGGTGTCGCTCGTGGCGCTCTGCGGTGGCCCCACGACTTGCTGCTCGAACGCAGCCGACCGAGGACTCGAGGCGCAGGCGAATGAACCTCGATCTCACGCTCGTGCCCGCTTGCTGTTCGGCGCGGCGCACACGGTAGCGTCACCGAGTGCCAAAGGGGGAGTGGGGGCAAAGCCCTCGCTGAGAAAGGGCGGGTGGGTGGACCAGTCCCGCAGGGAATACACAGTGAGGCACAGCCTCGACCTACTGTGCTCCGACTGCGGCACTCTGGCCCTCGCTGCTCGTCGAGAGTGGGCACGCCCCGCAGCCGCCGCGTTCGCACCACAGCTCCTGCAGGTGCAGCAACCCCTGAGCCCAGAGCGCACCACCGCCCGCGTTCGCGTGCGCCCGTACGGCCGAGGCGCGGGTCACGCGGCGACGAGCGCGGAGCTGCAGCGCGCCAGCTCGCTATCGTCGTGAGCGGCGGCGCGCGCAGCCAGCAGTGGCAGCACGGCGTTCCGGCCGACTTCCGCTGCGCGCCCTGCGCCGAGCGCGTCTGGGGCGAGCGGAGGCCCACGTAGAGCCTCGATCAGCGTGCCGGGGCGACCTCGCACCAGCCGCTCGAGCAGCGACCATGGGCTGCTCTGCGGTCTATCTCGTTGCGGTGATCGATTTGTGACCGGCGTTGCCGGCGGCCGGCACTCGACCGCTGCGCACGGTCACGCAGCGCGCGCCACGCGCCGTCCCAGCCGAAGCCTCGGCGAGCCGGGCGGCACGCCACACCTGTTCCGCGAGCCGTCGCCGCCCCTCCGCCCGCACCAGCTCATGCGTCACCTCGGCCGGTCGCGCTGCCGCCAGGGCTGCGCATGGCGGGGGCAGCAGCGGTCCGAGATGCAGGCGAGCCTGCAGCTGCTCCGGCGTGGGCGGCGCGGGTCCGATTGCCACCGTCGGTGCGCTGCCGCCACCGGCCAGCGGAACCGCGTGTCCGAGGTCATCCTCCCAGACCAGGTGCAGCATCACACCGTCGTAGGCGGGGTCGCCTTCGTGCCCGTGGCGGCGGGAGTCGGAGGCGGGCAGGTGCACCTCGACATCGCCCGCGACCGCTACGCCGTCACGGAGGAAGACCGCCTCTCGCACATCCGGGCCAGGCTCGCGACCGGCACGCTCCGCCCGCAGCAGCGGCCACGGCAGCACGTCCTGTGGAACCCGACCGAGCAACCACAGCGCCGTCACCTCCCCCTCCCCCTCCCCCGATGGAGGGTTCGGAGTTGGAGGCCGCGTACCTGCCCCCGTCTGGGGGTTCTCGGGTGGAGTGTGTGAGCGCTCCTCGTTCATGGAGTCGGGAGGGTAGCGGGCGCCGCGCTCCCCGAGTCTTTGGATCACGCCTCGGCGATCGTGCTGGCGCATGGGTACGTCCCCGGTGCCGCCGTCATAGCGGCTGTCCGCCCGTGGTGGGCTCATCCTGCACGCGTGCCGGTGGCTTCGGCGTCGCCGGTTTGACGCGGTAGAAGCCACTCTCCTCTGCGACCAGCTGCAGCAGCCGCCTCGACATGCGGCGAGGGGCGCTGTGGCCCGTCTCCCACTCGGAGACCGTCTGCTGGCGCGTGCCGAGCCGCTCCGCCAGTTCGCCCTGAGTCTCGTCGAGGTGGTCGCGCAGCAATCGCACGCGTTCGCTGTCCCAGCGGGCAGGATCACCACTCTGTGTCGTTCGCTCCGCCATCCGGTGAGGATACACGAAACGGTGTAGCAGGAAGCCAGTTGAGCACGCGGACGATCGACGCACTCACGCGGCGCATCGAACCGATCCGGCCGCTCTGCCGGCGTTCTCCGGCGTCGTTGGCACTCTCGCGAGGAGAGTGCTAACATCGCTCGGCGTTTGAGAACCGACGAGTAGCGCAAACCTGCGCACGCTTGCAGCACATGAGGAGGCAACGCCTTGCCGACAACCGTTGTACCGCTGACGGATCACATCATCCTGAAGCCCGTTGAGGTCGAAGAAGTGACCGCGTCAGGGCTCGTGATCCCCGAGTCAGCCAAAGAGAAGCCGCAGCACGGTGAGATTCTCTCCGTCGGGCCCGGCAAGATGAACGACGCCGGCGTCCTGGAGACCAGCGACCTGGCCAGTGGCGACCGCGTGCTCTACCAGAAGTACACGGGCCAGGAAGTCACCGTCGATAACGAGGACTACCTGATCATCCGTTTCCATGACGTGATGGCCAAGCTCGAAGAGAAGACCGCCAAGAAGAAGAAGAGCTAGCACCGCCCGCACAACCGCCCCACCCGAGGTGGCGTAGAGCCGCAGCCGGGCAGGCGTCCCGATCGCTTAGCGATCCCAATCAGCAGGCCGACATCCGAGGTACCCTATGCCATCGAAGATCCTGAAATTCGAAGACGACGCACGCCGGGAGCTCCGCCACGGAGTCGACCTGCTGGCCAACGCCGTGAAGACGACGCTCGGCCCGAAGGGCCGCAACGTCGTGCTCGATAAAGCGTACGGGCCGGCCGTTATCACCAAGGACGGCGTCACCGTCGCCAAGGAAATCGACCTCAAGGACCGCTTCCACAACATGGGCGCCCAGCTCGTGAAGCAGGTCGCGATTCGCACCAACGACATCGCCGGTGACGGAACGACCACAGCGATCGTGCTCGCTCAGGCGATCTTCCACGAGGGGCTGCGAAACATCGCCGCGGGTGCGAACCCTATGGAGATTCGCCTTGGCCTGGAGGAAGGCAACCGCATCCTCGCCGCCGCGCTGCGCGGGATGGCGACCTCCGTCGAGGGCAAGGAGACCGTGGCCGCAGTGGCGACGATCGCCGGCAACGACGCGGAGATCGGCGACCTCGTCGCGGACGTCATGGAGCAGGTCGGCAAGGACGGCGTGATCACGATTGAGGAGGGTCGGTCGCTCTTCTACGAGACTGAAGTCGTCGACGGCATGCAGATCGACAATGGCTGGATTTCGCCGTACTTCGTCACCAACGCCGACCGTCAGGAAGCGGATCTGGACGACCCGTACATCCTGATCACCGACGCCAAGATCTCGGACGTCAACGACATCCTGCCGCTGATGGAGAAGGTGCTGCAGGTCTCGAAGAACCTGGTGATCATCTGCGAGACGCTCGACGGCGAGGCGATGACAACGCTGGTCGTGAACAAGATGCGTGGCGGGGTGAACCCGCTGGCCGTGCGTGCGCCATCGTTCGGCGACCGCCGCAAGGGCAGCCTGGAGGACATCGCGATCCTCACCGGTGGCACCTTCCTCACGCAGGACATGGGCCGCAAGCTCGAGGATGCTCAGATCGCCGACCTCGGTCGTGCCCACCGCGTCGTCGCCGACAAGAGCATGACGACGATCATCGAGGGCCACGGCTCCGACGAGGCGATCCAGACTCGCATCCGCCAGATCAGGGCGCAGGTCGAGGACATCGGCTCCGAGTTCGAGCGCGAGAAGGCTCAGGAACGGCTGGCGAAGCTCGCCGGCGGCGTGGGCGTGATCAAGGTCGGTGGCGCCAACGAGATCGAAGTGCGTGAAAAGAAGTTCCGCGTTGAAGATGCGCTCTCCGCGACCCGTGCCTCGCTCGAGGAGGGCGTTGTGCCGGGCGGCGGGGTCGCGCTGATTCGCTCGCAGGCCGCGCTCGATGCGGCGATCGAGGAGCACGGCGAGACCGATACCGGGACAGGCCTGCGCATCCTGCAGGTTGCGCTTGAGGCGCCGCTGCGCCAGCTCACCGCGAACGCAGGCCTGGAAGGGTCCGTGATCGTGCAGGACGTGCGCGAGTCCGATCACACCATCGGCTTCGATGTCGCGAAGGAGGAGATGGGCGACATGTTCGAATTGAACATCGTCGACCCGGCGAAGGTCGTGCGCGTCGCGCTCGAAAGCGCCGTCTCCGTCGCCGCCTTGATGCTGACCACGGAAGCGGTCGTCGGCGAAATCGAGGAAGCACCAGCACCAGCACCGGCGATGCCGGGGGGCCCCGAGATGGGGATGGACTTCTAGCTGTAGTCGCTCGACGAAGAGCACTCACGAAGCACGAAGAAGGGCCGCCTGATGGGCGGCCCTTCTCTATCTGGTCGCGACCTGTTCTCGCGTTCGGCCGGGCGCGCCTAGCGTTGTGCTAATAGCGCGTCGGCGGCGCGCAGTACCGCGCGTTCGACCTCCGTCGGTAGCTCTTCAAGCGCGCGGTTGTAGGACAGCAGCTCGACGCCGGCGAGCATTGCGTCCGGCTCCGGCTCGCCCTCCACCGTCACCGCCAGCGGTCGCAACCAGCCGAGACCCTCGCCACCGAAGCGCGGGTGTGCCATCCGCACCGGCATGCGCTCACTGGCAATGCGAGGTTCGGCGGAGCGCACGTTGAGCCGCGCGAGGAGCCCCGCGACGGCCTCCGAGAGCTGCTCGTTGGCGCCGGGCGGGGCGAGCGAGAGCATCGCCGGGTGTGGCCAGTCCTCCCAGCGTACGAAGACGTAGCGCCCGTCTTCGTCCTCGCTGGCCGCGAGCCTCGCTGCGACGAGCAGGCGTTCGGGGCGATCATCGGTGCTCGCCGTGTCGGGCGTTCCGCTGCCGGTGGTGAGGGTGGGGTCAGCCATCGACGCTGACGCCGGCCATGATCGACTCGCCGTCGACCGGGCCGGCGAGCGCGACATGCAGGCCGTCGTCGGTGATCAGGCGGGCTGCGGCGCGTTCGATGTCTTCCACGGTGACGGCGTCGGCGCGCGCGATCGACTGCTCCGGCGTCAGCCGCGGCAGGTCGAGCACCTCCTGCGATCCGTGCCAGGCGGAGACGGCGTGCGTGTCTTCCATGCGCAGCTGCAGGCGGCTGCGTACTAGCCGCTGGGCGCGCCCCAGCTCCTCCGGCGTCACCGGGTCGCGGGCGCGCTTCAGCTCGGCGGCAATCTCGCAGACGGCCTCGCGCGCCTTGCCGGGGTCAACGCCCGCGTAGACCCCGAACATCCCGGTGTCGCTGAGATGAGAGACGAAGGTGTGGATGTCGTAACAGAGCCCCAACTCCTCGCGCAGCCGCGCGAAGAGCCGTGACGACATGCCCTCGCCGAGCAGGATCGAGAGCAAGTCGACGGCGTGGCGGTCTTCGTCGAAGTAGCTTGTGCTGCGCATGCCGAAGGAGATGTGCACTTGCTCGGTCTCCTTCGCGATCGTGCCGACACGATCGCCTCGCGGTTCGTCCTCGTGCGGCATCAGGGCGGCCGGTTCCCCCGCGCCCCAGTCGCCGAGCGCGCGTTCGACCAGCTCGGCGGTCTCCTGCTCGTCGATCGCACCGGCGATCGAGATCACAGTGGCGTTGGCTACGTACTGAGTCTGATAGTACTCGACTAGGCGCTGTGGGCTGATCGCGGAGACCGTGGCAGGGGTGCCCGCGATGTCGCGACCCAGCGGTTGACCGGGCCAGAGCAGACGGTCGAGCAGCAGGCCGGACTGCTCCGCCGGTGAATCTTCGGAGGCGGCCAGCTCCTCCAGGATCACCCCGCGTTCGCGTTCGATCTCCGGCTCGTGATAGAGCGAGTTGCGGATCATGTCGCTGAGCACGTCCAGCGCCTGGCCAGCGTAGTCCGGCGTCACCTTCGCGTAGTAGACGGTCAGTTCGCGGTCGGTGATCGCGTTGATCGTGCCGCCCATGCTGTCGATCTCCACCGCGATGTCCTGCGGGAGCGGGCGTCGCTCGGTGCCCTTGAAGCAGAGGTGTTCGGCGAAATGTGAGAGCCCGGCGTCGTCCGGCAGCTCGTAACGCGCCCCGGCCCTCAGGTAGACGGAGATCGAGACGGAGCGGGCGTGCGCCACCGCGGTGGCGACCAGCCGCAGACCGTTATCGAAGGTGTGAATGTGCGCCACGAGCGAGAATGCTAGGCAGGCGCGCAGGCAGAGGCAATCGCCGACGTGCCTCTCGCGGTTGTGCCACCCGCAGTCAAGAGTCCAGCCACGCGACGTCACCGGAGAGGTCGGCGGGGTGCGCTTTGCCTGCGAACACCTCGTACTCCGCCTTCGACTCGCCGATCGTCGTGGTATCGCCGTGCCCCGGCAGCACGATCGTCGCGTCCGGCAGTGGGTAGAGCTGCGAGGTGATCGAGGCGATCTCCTGCTGGAGCAGCTCGTTCGAGCGCGAGTGGCCCGGTCCGCCGGGGAAGAGCGTGTCGCCGGTCAGCACGGCACCACCGATGACGAGCGAGATCGAGCCCGGCGTGTGTCCGGGCGTGTGGAGGATCGTGACGGTCGCCCCGCCGATCGCTACCTGGTCGCCTGCGGCCAGCGGCTGCACGTCGCGCGAATCGTCGAGGTTTGTCTCCTCCGCACCGGCGTAGACGGGCGCGCTGATCGCCGCGCGCATTACGTCGTAGCCGCCCCAGTGGTCGAAGTGCGAGTGTGTGACCAGCACGTGGCTGACTTTCGCGACGTCGTCGCCGAGCGCCTGAAGCACGGCCTCGAAGCCCTCCGGCACATCGACGACGGCGATCTCGTCGCCCGCGGTCGAGCGCAGGATGTAGCTGTTGTTCTCGATTGGCCCGAGCGCGGTCAGCAGCTCGATCGTGATCTGGTCGTCCGCGTAGACCTGTGGCATCGGGTACTCCGTCCAGCGTCGGTGGTTGGTGTGGCTATGTTACCGCTCCGGGGCGTCACCGAGTCCGCAGCGCCCGCCTCGCGACCACGCCAGCCCGTCGTCCCGCAGCGTGAGGAGCAGCCTGCGCACGCGCCTGAGTTCGCCATCGGCCGAGGCCAGCCGGGCAGCGAGCGTCGAGACCCGCATTCCCTCTGCGTTCGCAGGGTCGCGTAACTCGCGCAGGATGTGCCCGCGCCACTGGCGGTCGGAGCCCTCGAACGTCGCCTGCGCGCGCACCGGTTCCGCCGTCTCGCCGGCGAGGAAGCGCGGGCGTGCCGCGCAGAGGTGCCCGACCGGGCACGACTGGCAGCGAGGCCGGGCCGCGCAGACCTTCGCGCCGTACTCCATCAGCGCCGGGTTCCAGCGCGCTGCCGTGCCCGGACGCAGCAGGCGCGCAGCGGCCAGCTCGATTGCTGCGGCAGGAGTCTCCGTCGCCGGCTGAAGGTCGCCGAAGACCAGCCGGCCGATCACCCGCACGATGTTCGTGTCCACCGCCACGGCGTCCTCGCCGAAGCCGTAGCAGCGAACGATCGCCGCCGTGAACGGCCCGACGCTGGGCAGGGCGAGCAGCGCGTCCGGGTCGCGAGGCAGTTCGCCGTCGTGTTCGCGCATACAGATGCCCGCCGCCTCGTGCAGCCCGACCGCGCGACGTGGGAAGCCGCCCCTGCCCCACACGCGCAGCACCCGCTCCCGTGTCGCGCCGGCGACCGCTTCGATCGTGGAGAAGGCCGCCATCCAGCGCTCGTAGAGCACGAGCACACGTGCGATCTGCGTCTGCTGGGAGCAGACGGCGGCCACCAACGCGGCATACGGGTCGCCCCCGCTGCGCCACGGAAAGTCGTCGCCGTGCTGCTCGTACCAGTCGAGCAGCAGCGTACGGATGCGCCCGAGCCGTTGGGGCGTGAGGGCGGCGACGGCATCGGCAGAGGAACGCGCGAGATCACTCATGGCGTCGCAGCCTACGCCGCTCGCCGTGACGAGGTATGGGGATACGGATCCGAGGCACCGATCTTGCGAACAGGGTCACGTCAGCGCGCCCTGCGCCGTTGTCTGGATCGTGACGAAGCCCGCACGGCCACGTTGCGCTAGTCGGAGGGTGGTGCAGGTGGGCTTGCTGCGTCCGGTAGAGAGCGAGGGCTGTCCTGGCGATCCCCGAAGTAGACCGTGAGGTGCTGGAAGGGGATCACAATGTCATCCATCTCGAACCGGGCAAGTAGGCGTTTTCTGAACTCCCCGGTGAGGCCCCACTGGGTGCCTGGCTTGGTGTCCGCCCGGATCATTATCTCTATGCCTGATTCACCCAGATCGCCGATCCGGACGGCCGCGGGTGCGGTCAGCAGGTCTTGGCCCCAGACTTCATCCGCTTTGAATTCGATGCCCAGGAGGTCGATTGCGGCGAAGGCCTCTTCGATATTGGTCCCATAAGCGACGTGCACGGTCATGTTCATCCGAGACAAGTCTCTGGTCATGTTACTGGCTGTCACGACACTGCTATTGGGGCGAATCATAATCGTGCCGTCCATGTTGCGAAGCACGGTGCGGCGCAGGCTTACCTCTTCAATTTCCCCTTCATCGTTACCGATCTGCACCCACTCTCCGACCCTGTACCAGTCCTCGGTGAGGATGTAGATGCCGTGTATGTAGTCACGGACGATCCCTTGCGCGGCGAATCCGAGTGCCAAGCTGACGACGCCGACGGCTGCCAACATCGGTGCGATCTGTATTCCGACCTCCGCCAGGATAGCTAGCAGCGCCAGGATCACGATGGCGACTTTGAAGACTTGATTCAGGGCACCGGTGATGGTCGTTGCCCGGGCATCCAATCCTTGGCTACGTTCCTCGTCTACCAACGGAATCCGCGCCTGGACTGCTTTCCATGCAGCCCTCGTCACGGCGAAATACGCGACGAACGAGATGAGCACGATGAGCAGTACGCGCACCGCGCTACCGACTAGTGCTGATCCATCAACGACAAAATCAAGATCAGGGATGACAGTCTCCGCTCGTGTGGTAGAGGGTGTGGCCGTCGAGGGGTTCTTCAGAACGGTAGATCCGCATCGGTAGTATAGCCTCGGCGGCTGCATCGAAACCGAGGGCTCGGGAGTGAAGGAGGCTCGTTCGCGCGTTGCGGCCGAGGCCGGTTCGACTTTCGCTCGGACGCGACGCGAGCCGTGTTCGCAGATTCGCTGGTTCGAATCCGCATCCCCACCCCCCCTCCCCGGTCGCCTTGACCGCGCGTTCGGGGCGCTGCTAGCGTCCGCGCGCACCCGGAGGCTGCCCTTGTCACCAGCGACGAAGATCACCGTCACCGAGCGTTCGATCGGCGGCCAACTGCTCCACGTCGTCACGGATGACGACCAGGCCGAGACGATCCGAGGCATCACGGGCACTGCCGCGCTCACGAAGCAGCAGCTGGGATCGCTCGAAACACTCGGCTTCAACGTCGATGTGAAGAAGGCGAAGAAGAAGCGGGCCCGCAAGGCGAAGAGCAAGGCGAAGAGCAAGGGTAAGGAGAAGATCGAGACGCGCACGAACGTGATCGACGATCGCCTCACCCAGCACATCGTCGTCGTACGCCAGTTCACCCGCACCTTCCCGACCTCCAACGTCTGGGTGCTGCACGATGGCAACGAGGCGGCGCTGATCGACTCCGGCTTCGGCGATGATGGCTCGGTCAATGCGCGCGTGAAGTACCTGCAGAAGGACCTGTCCGGCCTCAACTTTGGCCACATCGCGATCACGCACCACCACTTCGACCACTCCTCCGGCGCGCGCAAGCTACGCGAGGCGATCGGCGCGATGACGGCGATCAACCCGATCGACGCAGCCCTGCTGCACACGCCGAGCGGGTCGAACGAGGACCTCCCGGACGACGACGAGATCGCGGAGCGCGCGCGTGTCTGGCACGAGGAGGCGTTGAACGCCCCGATCGACATCGAGATGGTGGACGGCGACGAGTTCCGCGTCGGCAAGCTGACCGTGAGCGCCGTGCACACGCCCGGCCACACCGCAGGGCACAACTGCTACTGGGTGCCGGAGACCGGGACGCTTTTCACCGGCGACAACGTGCTAGGCGTCGGCACCTCGGCGATCGGGCCGCCCCCCAGCGGCGACATGGAGCAATACCTGCAGAGCCTGCTGCGCATGCGCGAGCTGCAGTCGACGTTGATGGCGCCCGGCCACGGCCCGGTCGTGCACGCGACGGACGCGAAGGTGCAGGAACTGATCGACCATCGCCACGGCCGCGACCGCCAGATCATCGAGCTGATCGAGCACGGCTACGACAGCGACCGCGAGATCCGACGCTCGATCTACCCGGAGATTCAGCAGGGCCTGCTGCGCGCCGCGCGCGGCCAGATCCGATCGCACCTCGCCCGCCTCGTCGGGCAGGGCGATGTCACCGTCGAGGAAGGCGAACGCGAGTGGAAGGTAGCGCTCACACGCTAGCCACGAGTTTTGAAGCCAAAGGGGGGGGCAATGGCAACAGCAGATGAACTGAGGACTGCGTTCGAAGCCGCCGGAGAGGCGATGGCCGCTTCGATCAGCGATGCCGCCGGCATCTGGGGTGATCAGGTGCTACCGCCGGAAGCGCAGACGGAGATGAACCAGCGCGCCACCGGTGAGGCCTGGACACCCCAGTTCACCGTCGAGCACGCAGTGAGCTCTGTGGCGTTCTTCCGGATGCTGATTGCCACGGCGATGGAACAGGAGGCGGAGCCGCCTCAGCGCACTCCGTTCCCGACCGCCGTGGAAGCAGGCACGGCGCTGGCGGCAGTTGTCGGGGCCGCGATGGCAACGCTCAGCAGCGTCGGTGACGGCGACCTCACCCGCCCCGCCGAGCTGCCTGAGACCTCGCTCAACTACCTAGACTCGCTCGGGATCGACGCGACTGCGAACGTGGAGGGCACGATGCAAATCATCGGCGCACACCTTGGTGACCACGCCGCGCAGATTCGCAAAGCGCTCTAAGGGACGTTCGACCGGGCCGCTGCTGCGCTCGGATCATGACTTGGCACGACCAATCGCATCGCGCCGAAGGTACCGCCGGACGGCGGCCGGGCGCCGCGCTGCTGCTGATCGCGGCGCTCGTCGCGTGGCGAGCCGTGGAGCGCCTGCGCGAGCCGTCCGAGGTCGATGCGACCGTGCGGACGGTGGTGGCGACCGTAGGACTGGTGGCGAACATCGGACTGTTGCTGATCCTCAGCGGCCCGCAGTCGTTGAACGTTCGCGCTGCGCGGCTGCATGTGCTCTCCGACCTCGGCGGTTCGATCTCCGCGGTGACTGCTGGAGTGGTGATGAGCCTGACGCGTGCGACGCGGGTCGACGCCGTGCTCTCGCTGGTGATCGCGGCGCTCGTTGCGTTCGGCGCGCTGATGCTGCTGAAGGAGATCGTCGCAATCGTGATGGCGCGAGTCCCGTCGGGGATCGATCTGCCGCAGATCAGCGCGGCACTGCGCGACCTCGATGGCGTCGTCGCGGTGCACGACGAGCACGGCTGGACGATCACGACGGGCTTCGTCGCCTTCGCGGCACACATCGAGGTGGCTCCGGGCGCGGATGCCGTCGCGGTGGTGGCGGATGCGCGAGCGTTGCTGCGGGACCGCTTCGGGATCGAGCACGTCACGATCCAGCCAGAGGCTGCGGCGGTCCACGACCTCGTCGATACAGCGGCGTAGCGCCCTCCCCCCGCCTCCCGCACGTGGTTTCTGTGCTCGTGCGATAATCCCGCCACGGGCGCAGCGCTGCTGAGAGTGCGGGCGCGGCGCCGTGATTGAATCGCACTCCGCTCAATGCGGGGTTTTGACCGTGACCAGTAGTTCTGCGGCAGCCACGCTGCCGCTATCGCACCTGTTCCCACTGAGCGCCGGACTCTCGTCTGAGGGTCGGCTCGCGCTCGGCCGCATCGACGTCGTTGACCTCGTGCGCGAGTTCGGCACGCCGCTCTACGTGTACGACGCGGAGACGGTGCGGGCGCAGTGCGCGGCCTACCGTGGTGCCTTTGAGTCTGAGTACCCGGACAGTTTCGTCGTCTACGGGGCGAAGGCCTTCCTCAACCGGCCGTTTGCGAAGCTGATTGCCGAGCAGGGCCTGGGCTTCGACGCCGTCTCCGGCGGGGAGATAGAGGTGATGCGGGCTGCCGGTGTCGACCTGGAGACGGTCTTCTTCCACGGCAACAACAAGTCGGCGGATGAGCTGCTGCTGGCGGTCCGCGCCGGGGTCGGGCGCATCGTGATCGACAACATCGCCGAGATCGGGCTGGCCGATGCGGCCGCCGCCGAGGTCGGGCGCGTGCAGCCGGTGCTGCTGCGCATCTCGCCGGGCGTCGACGCGCATACGCACGAGAAGACGACCACCGGCATCATCGACACGAAGTTTGGCGTCCCGATCGCCACCGGCGCGGCTGAGGAAGCGGTGCAGGCGATCATCGATGCGCCGAACCTCGAATTCCGTGGCCTGCACCTGCACCTCGGCAGCCCGCTCTTCGACCTCGAACCGTACGACTACGCGATCGAGATCGCCGGTGCGTTCATCGCCGACGTCTGCCGCGACAAGCTTGGTGTGGAGGTCGCCGAATTCTCGCCGGGCGGCGGCTTCGCGGTGGGCTACGAGTCCGATCGCGAGCCCCCTGCCCCGCAGGCATACGCGGCTGCGATCAGCGGCGCACTGAAGCGCGAAGCCGACAGCCGAGGCTTCATGTTGCCTCGACTCACCGTCGAACCAGGCCGCGCGATCGTAGCGCGCGCTGCGGTCGCGCTCTATACCGTGGGCGCGCGCAAGGCGATCCCGGGCGTACGCACGTACGTCTCCGTCGATGGCGGCATGGCCGACAACATCCGCCCGAGCCTCTACGAGGCGCAGTACGAGGCAGTCGCCGCCGAACGCCCGCTCGACCCTGCGGAGGAGACCGTCACGATCTCCGGCAAGTACTGCGAATCCGGAGACGTGCTGGTGCGCGACGCCGAGTTGCCGGTGCTGCGCGCGGGTGAGCTGCTGGCGATCCCCGCCTCCGGTGCCTATCAGCTCTCGATGGCGTCCAACTACAACCACGCCTGCCGTCCGGCTGTCGTACTGCTCGACGGCGGCGAGGCGCGGCTGATTCGTCGCCGTGAGACCGCAGCCGACCTGATGTCGCTGGATGTGGACTGACCGATGGCTGAACTGACGGCCGAGGGAGTGCGCTACGTAGAGGACTGGGGCCTCGTCGGTCACGACGCCGCGGTCGCCGCGCTACGACACGCTCTGGAGAATGACCGCCTCTCGCACGCCTACCTGCTGAGCGGCCCCGAGGGCTGCGGCAAAGCGACGTTCGCAATTCGCATCGCGCAGGCGTTGAACTGCGAGGCGGAAGCGCGCCCCTGCCTCGATTGCCGGAGCTGCCGCCGCGTGGCGACCGGCGAGGTGCCCGACGTCGAGCGTGTGATGCCCGGCGGCGTCTGTGACGAGAACTTGCACGACCACGCGAGCGACGGATCGACAACGATCCGTATCTGTCAGGTGCGGCGGCTGGAGCGCGTGGCGAACCTCTCTCCGTTCTCCTCGGCGCGCCGCATCTTCATCATCGACACGGCCGACGTGATGCAGGCGGAGGGTGCGAACGCGCTGCTGAGGACGCTGGAGGAGCCCCCGGCCAGCTCGCTGCTGATCCTGCTCGCTACCGACCCGGAGGCGTTGCTGCCGACGATCCGTTCGCGGTGCCAGCAACTGAGGCTGCGCCCCGCGGCGACGGAGCGGGTCGCAGCTGCACTGGTTGAGCGCACCGGCATGACTGTCGAGGAGGCGACCGACCTCGCGGAACTCGCCCACGGGCGTTTTGGCCTCGCGCTGGGGATGCACGATGATCCCTCGCTCGAGGTGCTGCGTGAGACGGCTACCGAGCAGGTGCGCAGCCTGAGCACGGCGAGCCGCAACGAACGGCTGGACTACGCAGAGCAGCTCTCCAAGGGCTGGCAGCGAGAACGCGAGAGCGTGCTGGCGACGCTCGACATCTGGGCCTCGTGGTGGCGCGAGGTGCTGCTCGACGTCGCGGGCGTCGACCGCTCGATGCCCTCGCACGGTGGCCCCTCGGGCGGCACCGTCGCCTGTTCGCCGGTGGAGGCGTTGCAGGCGCTGCGTGCGACACAACGGGCACGTGACCACTTGATTGAGAACACGAACCCGCAGCTGGCGCTGGATGTCCTGATGCTGGACCTCCCGGTGTTGGACCCTTGGGGTTCGGCCGCGAGTGACGGAGAGGAGGCCCGCGAGGCCACTCCGGTCACGGCGTAGAGCCGGACTGAGCGCCGCGGGACGTAATGAACGACACCAACCAGGACATCGTCGGGGTGCGCTTCGTCGAGGCCGGTGCGGTCTCGTACTGCTGCAGCGACGATGTCGACCTCGGTGTCGGCGACTACGTCGTCGTGCGCACCGACAGGGGCGAACGGCTGGGCTGGGTGGTGATCTCACCCGACCAGGTGCTCGCAAACGAACACCTGGGCCCGATGCGCGTCGTCGACCGGCCCGCCTCGCAGGCGGACATCGAGATGTGGCAGGCAAACCGGGAGCGCGCGAAGGAGGATACCAAACGCGCGCAGGAACTGGCGGCGCGGGCTGACCCCCGCATCCGTGTCGCCTCAGTCGAATATGACATCGCGGGGGAATACTGCGACCTGGCAATCGCGTCGAGCGAGCGGGTCAGCTACGACTGGCTTCAGCAACAGGCAGCCGACCTCTTTCACGCGAACCTGCAGGTGCGGCAGGTCGGTGACCGAGACCGTGCGAAGGCGCTGGGCGGCCTCGGTGTCTGCGGTCGTGCGCTCTGCTGTGCGACTTGGCAGATCGAATTCCCATCGATCTCGATCAAGATGGCGAAGGAGCAGGATCTCTCGCCGAATCCGGCGAAGATCTCCGGTGTCTGCGGTCGCCTGCTCTGCTGCCTCTCCTATGAGGTGGATGCCTACCGCGAGCTGCGCGGTGACCTGCCGCAGGCCGGCAAGCGCGTCACCACCCCGGCCGGCCGCGCGCGCGTGCTGGGTGTGAACGTCTTCAAGCAGGTCGTGCGGCTGCGCATGGAGCAGACCCGCGAGGTGATTGAGATCCCCGCCGACGAGCTGCGGCAGCAATACGGAACAGCCGTGCGCCCGCTCGACCTCGACGAGAAGGTCGAGAAGCCGGCGCGCCGGCAGGATCGCCAGCGGCGCGACTCCGCCCTCGCCACGCTCGAACCGATTGCCAGCCGCCGTCCCGGCCCTCGCAGCAAGCGCGACGCCGAGCCGAGTGCTAGTGCGGACGATGGTGCTACCGCCTCGGGCTCCGGCGAGGAAGAGCCGGGCAAGCGTCGACGGCGCCGCGGGCGTCGCGGTGGTCGCCGCCGCAGAGGTGGCGGCGGGGGCTCAGGCGGCGACTCGGGGTCGTCGAACTCCTGAGCCGCGGACGTTAGTCGAGCGTGCTGAGCTGCTCGATGTGGTTGTCGAAGTGCTCGTTGTGCCGGCGCACGAACTGGCGAATCGAGAGCAGCCCTCTGCGCGGATGAATGCCGGGGCGGCCCCACCAGGCGTCGGGCAAGTCTTTCAGCAGCTCCACCGACTGCGTGAGCTGCTCCGTGAGCGCGTCGAGCAGTGCCGAGCCGCCGAGTCGGCCCCAGCCGTGTTCCGCGATCGTCTCGTCCTCGTCCCACATCGTGATCTCGGGCCCTTCCTGCCAGGCCATGCGGCGTAGGTTGTGACCGTTTTCGGCCGCGTAGAAGGCCATGTGCTGGAGTACGCGCCCGGGCGACCACTCGCCTTCGGTAGGCGAGGTGTTCAGGTCACCGCTCGCGTGCCCGCTCAGTGCCGCCTCTGCGCGATCGGGGACGGTCGCCAGCGTTTCCACCTCCGGGAGGTACTGCTGCGCGTTGCCGGTCACGAAGTCGATGCGTGCCATCAGGACGCCTCACCAATCTCGAGAATCAGTTCAATCTCCACCGGCGAGCGTACCGGCAGCGAGGTCACGCCGAGGGCGAGCCGAGCGCCGACGCCCGCTTCCTCGCCGAGCACGTCGCGGAGCAGCTCGCTCGCGCCGTCGATCACCGCGGGTTGGTCATGGAAGTCCGGCGTGCTGGCGACATAGCCGACGAGCCGCACCACCTTTACGCCCTCCAGCCCGCCGAGCAGGCCGTTCGCAGCAGCGAGGGCGTTGATCGTGGCGCCCCGCGCCGCCTCGCGCCCCTGCTCCACGCTGACGCTGTCGCCCAGCGTGCCCGGGTGGATGATCCCATCCGCGCCGACCGCGACCTGCCCGGAGACGTAGACCATGTTGCCGCTCTGCACGGCGGGCCGGTAGATCGCGATCGGTTTCGGAGATGGCGGCAGGTCGATGCCGAGCTCGCTCAGTCGTTCTTCGACGCTCATGCCGCTCTCCTCACGATGCTGCCCTCATGGCTAGAGGCCCTCGGGCGTCAGCCGCTCAAGCAGCCCTTCGAGCTCCTCGTCGCTGTAGAAGTGGATGGTCATGCTGCCATTGCCGCGCTTTGTGCGCTGGAGCGTGACCTTGGTGCCCAGGCTGCGGCGCAGCGATTCCGCCAGCGCATCGGTCTCCGGGTCGACGCGACTGCGTGGCGTGCTCGCGGCCTCCGTGGCCTGCGCCTTGCGCCAGCGACGCACCAGCGCTTCCGTCTGGCGAACGTTCAGCCCTCGTGCGATCGCATCGCGCCAGGCCGTGCGCCGTTGTGCGGGATCGTCGATGCCCAGCAGCGCGCGCGCATGACCTTCACTCAACTCGCCGGCGGAGAGCGATGCCTGCTCATTCTCGCTGAGCTCGAGCAGGCGCAGCGTGTTCGCGATGGCGGTGCGCGAGCGTCCGACGCGGTCGGCGACCTGCTGCTGGGTGAGCGCGAACTGGTCGATCAGCCCTCGGTAGGCGGCGGCCTCTTCGAGTGCGCTAAGGTCCAGCCGCTGCACGTTTTCGATCAGCGCCAGCTCCAGCAGCTCCTGCGGCGTCGACTGCCGGATCGTCACCGGCACGCGTGCGAGGCCGGCGGCGCGCGCCGCCCTCAGCCGTCGCTCTCCCGCGACCAGCGTGTAGCCGGTCGCTCCATCCGGCGTCTCCGAGACAAGCAGCGGCTGGATGATGCCGTGCTCCTTCACGGAGGCGGTGAGCGTCTCCAGGTCGGCGGTGTCGATCGATGTGCGCGGCTGATGCGGGTTCGGTACAACGAGGTTGATCTCGACCTCGCTGACGGGAATCCGCTCGTCGGGTGGAGCACCCTCCGGGATCAGCGCCGCCAGCCCTCGTCCCAGTCCGGTCTTACGTGCCATGTGGTCCTCCTGAGATCGATGTCGTCAGTTGGTTCAGGAGCTCGTCGGCAAGCGCGTCATAGGCGCGGGCCCCTGCGGAGAGCGGGTCATAACTCTGAATCGGCACACCGTGACTCGGCGCCTCGGAGAGCCGGATCGAACGGGGAATCACCGCGTGGAAGGTGTTGTCGAAGTGCTCGCGCACCTCCGTCTCCACCTGCCGAGCGAGGTTCGTGCGCGCGTCGAACATCGTCAACACGATGCCACGCACGCGAAGCTCGGTGTTGAGGCCGTCGCGCACCAGCTCAATCGTCTGCATGAGGTGGCCGAGCCCCTCCAGCGCTAGATACTCCGTCTGCACCGGGATGATTACCTCGTCCGCCGCCGCGAGCGCGTTCACCGTGAGCAGCCCCAGCGAGGGTGGGCAGTCGATCAGCACGAAGTCGTAGTTGTCGCGGACCGCTTCGAGCGTGCGCTTCAGCCGGTATTCGCGGGCGATCACCGAGGTGAGCTCCACCTCCGCGCCGGCGAGGTCCGGCGAGCTGGGGATCAGCGAGAGCCCCGGCGTGACGGTGGCGACAACGAGGCCGCCCAGCGGCGTCTCGTCGATCAGTGCCGCGTAGATGCCCCCTGCCCCGGCGTCGACCCCTACCTCGACGCCCGCCGCCGAGGTGGCGTTGGCCTGCGGGTCGATGTCGACGATCAGCACGCGATGCTGCCGATGCGCGAGCGCGGCAGCGAGCGAGACCGTGGTCGTGGTCTTCCCTACCCCGCCCTTCTGGTTCGTGATCGCAACGACGAGGCTCATGCGGCACCGACTGTCGTCAGTGGCCGGGCGCGCGACTCGATCGCGGTCGCGGTGAGCGCGCCTGCCCCGGGCTGCTCGATCGCGGCGGCCGCGCTGGCACTCGCGAGCCGCGCGGCGGCCGCGTCGTCCGCCCCCGCGGCCAGCGCCAGCATGTACGCGGTCGCGAAGACATCTCCCGCCCCGGTGGTGTCGATGACGTCCGCGGGCGCGGCTTCGACGTGCAGCGAACGCTCGCCCGCGCGATGCACCACGGCACCGTCCGCGCCGTCCGTAATCACGACGCGTGCGCAGGCATCGATGAGCGCGGGCAACGCGTCGCTGTCCCAGCCCGCGGTCTCCTCCGTCGAGAGGAAGAGCGAGGTGTCGGGCGTGAAGAAGGGGAGCAGGCCCAGAGCGGGTGCGTGCTGGTGCTCGATCACCCCGTCACGACCGACGCGACGCTGGAGACCCTGCGCGAGCAGCGCACGGCGCTCGATGCGGCTTATCGCGGAGAAGGAATCGAGATCGACATCGTCCGGCAGCAGCGGCGCGAAGATCAGCGTGGTGAGGCCGCTCCAGCGCCCCGGGATGTCTGAGTTGCCGAGCGGTCGCGATGGACGTGCGAGCAGCCGCAGCCGGCGAGACGCGTCGATGGCCGAGTGCTCGAAGGTCAGTGACCGATCGTCGATCAAGGTGAGCTCGTGGCCATCGAAGGCACTGAGGTCGGCGTCGGCCGCGCCGATCGTGAGAATCGCGATGCACTCGCCCAGCGCGTGAGCGATGCGGGCCGCGTAGGCGACAGCACCGCCCGGCCGTCTCTCACCATCGATCACGTCAAGCGTGAGCGGACCGATGACCGCTATCGAGGGTGAACTGGGAGCCATTGGTCGTCCCGTTCAGAGGGGCTGGGGAGTGCTGTTATCGAGTTTGCGCCATTGAACAATGTTGTCGGCAATCAATCAGGCATGATCTCCACTTGACGGTCGCCGCCTGACCCAACGCTCTCTGTAGTCACGCCATCCATCTCCTCTAGAGCGAGGTGGACGATGCGCCGTTCGGCGGCGGGCATCGGCTCCAGCGTAATCACGTCGCCCGTATCGACTACCTCACTGGCGACGCGAGTGGCGAGGTCTGTCAGGGTGTCTTCGCGGCGCCGTCGATAGCCTTCGACATCGATCGAGAAGACGTGGTCACCCTCGAACTTGCCGGAGATGATCACGTTCAACACGTACTGCAGCGCGGCCAGCGTCTCGCCGCGGCGCCCAATTAGCAGCCCTAGCTCGTCCGAGGTCCCGTCGTCTTCGCCATAGATGTCGAAGACCTGCGAGATCAGGCCGAGGCCGTCGCCGGGGGTCTCCGGGTCGCGGGCAGAGAGGTCCGTGCCACTGAGGCCGAAAAAGGTGAGGATGTCGCGCAGCGTGCGGCCGGCGAAGTCGACTTCGTCCTCGGCGTCGTCAGGCGGTGCCGATGGCAAATCGTCCGGAGCGCCGGGGACGAGCGTGAACTCGGTCGCCGGGGTGTACTCGGCGGGCTCGCGACGTGGGCGGTCGCCTCCGCGGCCGCGGCCGCGGAGGCGACCGCCGCGAGAGCCGCGACGTGATTCGCCGTCGGAGTCTGAACCGTCGTTGGAGTCATCGCCCGAGCCGTTGTCGGAGTCGCCGTCGGAACGACCATCGCGGTCGTTGCCCTCGCGAGCCTCGCCATGGCGACCGCCACGTCCGCGCCCGCCGCGCCGGCCTCGACCGCCACGCCGCCCACGACGCCGGCCGCCGCCCTCACTGCCGTCGCCATCGTCGTCGGAGTCGCCACCACCCTTCGGGGTGACCTGGACGACGGCGTCCCTGCGGCCGAGGCCGAAGATGCCCCGCTCAGCTTCTTGGACGACGTCGACGTCGACCTGATCGAGATTGAGATCGAGTTGACTGAGAGCCTTGTCGACCGCTTCGTCGACGTCGGCGCCGCTGGTTTCCACCATTCTGGCCATCGTTGGTCTCCTCTTCGGTTGGGGTGGCCCCCTCCGGGAGGAGGTCACCGGGCGTGCCGTCCGATACGGTCGCGCCTGCGGTCACAGGAATGAGACGCGCCCGTAGCTGATCGGGAATGAGTGAGCCCCAGGTGAAGTCACCCGGGCCCAGGAAGGTCCAATGCAGAACGATGCCGATGATCGTCGTCGCTGTCCAGTAGAGGCCGAGCCCCGCTGGTACCACGATCACGAACCACGAGAACATCGCCGGCATCATCCACTGCATCATCTGGTTCATCTGGCGTTGCTGATCGCTTGAAGTCGTTGAGGCACTGCGTCCGGTTGAGATGCGCTGCTGGAGCCACATCGACGCAAATACGAGCACC
>DASCRM010000007.1:0-2104 GCA_034406555.1 Dehalococcoidia bacterium
CAACGCCGCCGCCACCACCAGCAGCCCGACGCTAACCGCGTATGCCGGGTCGTACGAACCCCAGCGGTCGAACGCTAGCCCGAACAGAATCACCGCCAACGCTCCCCCAGATTGGTGTGCTAGAAAACTCAGTCCGCCCCGCCGCCGCCGACTCCGAGCGCTGCCTGATCTGCTACCTCGAAGTGCCGCAATGGGTCGTGTATGCGGCCCGCGACGCGATTGAGTAGGCGAAGACGATCTCGCCCGGCGGCACCCCCCGACGCGGGCTAGCTTTGGGGAAGTCCCAAGCGAGCGCAGGACTATCTCCTTCGCTCCGGGTTCTACGGGATCAGACTGTCCACCGCGCACAGTCGGGTGGAGCAAGGAAGCGGGTCGTTTCCGGAATCACCCTGCCGCCGTCGGCAGCGGCTCCCGCTTCACGAGTGATGCACTCGCGGCCCGCGTCGTCGAGGCCCCCCGTGCGGATCAGCTCGAACGCCACCTCGCGATCGAGCAACGAGTCGTGCGCGAAGAATACGCGCTTCTTGCCGCTCTCGCCGAGGAACTCGCGCACCTCGTACCTGCCGCCGGTGAAGGACGAACGGGCGGCTAGTTGAGCCGGTGCGGCCGCTACCGCAGACGCTGAGTCGCTACTTGTCGAGGGCTCGTTGCTGCAAGGCCGATCTGGGGGAGTTGATTAGGGGTCGCAGCGAGGCCAGGTGGATCTCCGCGGAGCTGGTCTGCCGTGGCCTGCGGGAGCGGGTATCGTGACTCCGTGGCATACGTGATCGACCGTGGTGCGTGCTTCAGCTGTGGCTGGTGCGCCGAGGACTGCCCCACCGATGCGATTGGCGAGCGCGTTGGCGGTAGCGTCGCGTACGGCGTCGATATCGAGTGGTGCATCGACTGCGGCATCTGCGCGCAGCTCTGCCCGCAGGCGTGCTTCTCGTACCGCCCGGAGCTGCAGCCGGCACCGGCTCAGCTCGAGCTGGCGAAGCAGCGCGCCCGCGACTTCGCTGCGTCCTGAGCGGCGAGTCGGACGGATCGGGGGCACGCTGAGGCGCGATCGCGGCGCGTGCGTTACTCCCGGTCGAAGCGTGTCGGCGGCCTCACGCCGCCCAGTTCTCGTAGGTCGGCGATGGTCACGACCTTGCCCGTGTAGTCGGCGGGTTGGTCGACGATCCAGAGGCAGGCGTCGGACATCACCACCGGGTCTTCGAACTTGCTCGTGTCCGCGTCCTCGCCCAGCGTGAAAGCGTAGCCCTCGGTCCAGACGTCGACCTCCAGGCGAATCGCGTTCACGCTCACGCCGCTGCCGCTCAACTCGACGGCGAGCGACTCCGTCAGCCCCTCGAGCGCGCGCTTGGTGCTGGTGTAGCTGACCCGCCCGAACTCAGGCTGGACCGCGACGCGAGAGGAGATGTTGATCACGCGGCCGTGCCCGGCCTCCACCATGCGCGGGCAGATCTCCGCCATCAGCGAGAAGGGCGCGTTCAGGTTGATGTCGACGGCAAGCCGCCAGCGCTTCGGCTGCTCTAGGGCGGCGCCGGTAGGCGCGATGGCGGCGTTGTTGATCAGCACGTCGATGCGACCGAACTCACCGTAGGCCGCCTCCACCGCCGCCCCGCAGTCTTCCTCTCGGCTCAGGTCGGCGCGGACGGATAGCGCCCGGCGACCCTCGGCGCGCACGAGATCGGCAGTGGCGTCCACCGTGCCGGGGAGCTTCGGCGGCTGCTCGGCCGTCGAACGGGCGACACAGACTACGTCGTAGCCGCGCTTCGCGAAGTCGACGGCGAGCTGCTTGCCGATGCCTCGACTGGCGCCGGTGATGAACGCCACGGGGTCAGCCATCGTCTCCTCCTCGCCGCGCCCTCGTCGGGCCGGGCGCACCGTGCGGGATGATACAGGCCGCGGGCTTGCTCGCCTTGCCAAGGCCGGCCGCCGCGGCCCGCTCAGGCTACGAGAACTGTTCGATCAGCTTCGCCTGCCCGTCGAGCAACCGCAGCAACAGCTGAAATTCGAACGCGGCCAAACCCGCTGAGGATCGAGTTTGGCTAGCGGGTTATGGCGGCCCCGACCCGACCTGAACCCCGCATGATCCGCTCGAAGAACATGGTCACCGCCA
>DASCRM010000008.1:0-62042 GCA_034406555.1 Dehalococcoidia bacterium
CTCTCGACGCGCAGAGACCCAGGGCGACCGCTACTCTGTCGGCTCAGGTGTATCAAGGCAAGCGAAGCGCGCGACCTCCGACTACCGAGGCGAGCGACAGAAGTGGAGCAACCGATGGCAGCCGTCACCCCCGGAGCAAAGATCGTCGAACTAACAACCGGCGTCTACGCCCGTCTGCACGAGGGCCTGACCAACGCGGGCATCATCGTCGGCGACGACGGCGTGCTCGTGATCGACTCGCTGCGCGTCCCCTCCTTCGCCCGCGACCTGATCGCGGACGTGAAGCACCTCTCCGACAAGCCGATCACCCACGTGATCGACACGCACTCGCACTGGGATCACAGCTGGGGCAACGAGGAGTTCCCCGACTCCACGATCATCGGCCACGAAAACTGCCGAGCAGAGATGCTCGACCTCGAAAAGCTCGATGCCTGGCGCGACAAGGTCGTCAGCTCCAACGAAGGCTGGTCGGAGGAGGCGAAGACCGTACAGGTCACCCCGCCCAACCTCACCTTCGAGACTTCCATGCAGCTCTACTTCGGTGGCCGGCGCATCGACCTGCGTTACCTCGGCCGTGCGCACACCGGCGGCGACATCTTCATCCACCTGCCGGACGACCGACTGCTGTTCACGGGCGACGTCGCCCAGGACGGCGGCATCCCCTTCATGATGGATGGCTACATCCAGGACTGGGTGGGAACTGACGCTCGCCTGCTCGAACTCGACTGCGAGCGCTTCATGGCCGGCCACGGGCCGATCGGGGAACGCCCCGCAATCGCCGAGGCTGCGCAGTTCATCAACGCCCTCGCTGCCGGCACCAAGCAGGCGATCGCGGAAAGCCAGGACGAAGCGACTGCGGCCGCAGGGGTGACCGAGGCGTTGAGCGAGCGTTTCGGAAGCTGGCGCGGCTTCGAGCGTGTCGAGGAGAGCGTCGCCTTCGCGTTCCGCGAGATCAGCAACTCCTGAACGCTCCGTCTGAGCGATCCGCCGGCCTCCTCGGCGGACGGACTGGACACGGAGTGAGAGAATCGCCGCGCATACGCATCGGAGTGAACGATGACAACTGACACCACCCACACGGAGCCCGCCGTCGGCAAGGTGCTCGACGATCGCGAATTCGTCGTCACCGACGCGATGGTCGACGACCACTTCGATGGACTCGCGCTCGACCGTGCCGCCTTCGACCGCGGCGACGAGCCGGTGCCATCGATGGTCGCCGGTGGCGCGGACAACTTCCATGGGCAGAGTGCTTTCGCGCAGGATCGCGGGCACCTCTGGATGCGCCAGGTGTGGGACCTGAACGCCCCGCTCGTCCGCGGTGAGAAGTACGTCGCTCACGCCACCATCGAGGACATCTACAAACGCCGCGACCGCACGGTCGTCGACACCGTGATGGACCTCGAAGACACCAACGGCGAGATCGTGATCCGCTCCCACCACCACCAGTCATTCCTGCTCGATCAGGGCGACGACGAGGTCGTCTTGCGCGACCCGAGCAAGAAGGAGGGCGTCCGTAAGTTCGATGTCCCCGAGGGCACGCCGATCGAGTCGTTCGACCGCGTGATCACGCTGGAGATGTGCGGCAAGTACTTCCACGGCAGCCGCAGCTATCACACTGACCTCGACGCCTCGAAAGAGCTCGGCTTCAACAACGTCGTCGTCGGCGGGCGGCTGACGATGTCCTACATGGGCACGCTCATGGAGCAGCACTTCGGCAACGCCTTCTGGAACGGCGGCAAGCTGGATCTCAAGTTCACCAACCCCACCTGGCCGGACGACCACATCACCATGAAGGGCGTCTCGATCGGACCGTCCGAGGACGATCCGATGCGCGAGGCCGTGTTCGGGTGGATCGAGAAGGACGACGGCACGATCGTCTTGATCGCCAACGCCAGCGCACCGCGCGAGGGCTAAACACGCACGAGGCGAGGCCACGTTTGAGCCGTTCAGGGTGCTGATCCGCACCCCGCTGGTCAGTGCCCGGTACCGCCGGCACTCCCGCTATCGCTCGCAGGGTGGCAGAATGCCCGCGTCGGCCTCCTTCACGAAGCGCCGGAACAACGCAACGCAAACAACGCACAGCCAAGGGGGTAACCATGGCAGGCAGACTCGACGGTAAGGTCGCGATCGTGACCGGCGCAGGACGTGGGATCGGGCGCGGCGAAGCGCTCGCGCTTGCTGCCGAAGGCGCAGCGGTGCTCGTCAACGACCTCGGCGGCTCGGTCGCCGGTGAAGGTGGCGACCAGACTCCTGCGGAAGAGGTCGTGAACGAGATTGAGAAGGCCGGCGGCCGAGCCGCCGCAAACTACGCGGACGTCTCCGACTTCGACGCCTGTGGCGAGATGATCAAGCAGGCGCTCGATGAGCTCGGTGGCGTCGACATCCTCGTCAACAACGCCGGCATCCTGCGCGACCGCATGGTCTTCAACATGACGAAGGAGGAGTGGGACATCGTGATCGCGGTGCACCTCACCGGCACCTTCAACACGATCAAGCACGCCGCCGTGATCATGCGACAGCAGCGCTCCGGCCGAATCATCAACACCAGCTCCAGCTCCGGTCTGGGCAACGCAGGGCAGGCGAACTACTCGGCAGCCAAGGAGGGCATCGTCGGCATCACCCGCACGGTCGCTCGCGACCTCGGCCGCTACGGCGTGACCTGTAACGCGATCCGCCCCACGGCGGCGACGCGGCTCACGCTCTCCCCGGAGATGGAGGCCGCCGCGAAGGCTCGCGAGGCACGTGGTGAGGCACCGACCGGTTCCGGCGGTGGGCTGGCCGCGTTCGACCCGAGCGCGATCGGCGCGCTGATCACCTACCTCGCCTCGGACGAGGCGCAGAACGTCAACGGCCGTGACTTCATGATCCGCGGCCGCGAGGTCGGGCTCTACACGGAGCCGGTTGTGGAGGCTCGCGCCTTCTCGACCGCCAACATCTGGACGACGGATGAGATGTTCGATGTCTTCCCGGCGACCCTTGGGCCGTTGCTGAAGAACCGCTTCCAGCCGCCGCCGAAGGAAGAGGGCTAGACAGCCCACAACCGCAGGACTGGCCGCCGAGGGCATCGGTCAGCCCTCGGCGGCGGCCCGGCTCGACACGAGACAGACAGCCGCGAGGGGGCTACGCACGATGGCAGACGAACTCGGCATCTTCGAGGTCATGTACAGCAACCGCGCGATGCGACGAATCAAGCCGGATGAGGTGCCCGAGGCACTGCTCCGCCGGCTGATCGAGGCCGCCAACCAGGCGCCCACGGCCAGCAACAACCAGAACACCCGCTGGATCATCGTCCGCGACGCGGATCAGAAGCAGAAACTCGCCGACCTCAACCGCGAGGCGCGACTCAACGCGTACGGCACGCCGGAACCCGCCACCGATCCCGCGATGGTGCGCCGCCAGGCCGCCTCGAAGTGGCACACCGAGAACCTGCAGCACGTCCCGGCCCACTTCATCGCCTGCATTGAGTTCGAGAATCAACCGCCCGACACCTACCGAGGTGGCGTGGGTACCGGCGGCTCCGTCTGGCCCGCCGTGCAGAACCTGCTGCTCGCCGCTCGTGCGCTCGGGCTCGGCGGCGTCCCGACGACGCTGCCGCTGGCCGACCGCGCGGCGGCGAAGGCGGTGCTCGGCCTGCCGGACAACGTCGAGCCGTTCTGCCTCGTGCCGGTGGGCTACCCGATGGGCAACTTCGGCCCCGTCACGCGCAAGCCGATCGATGAGATCATGCGTTGGGATCGCTGGTAGCGCGGAAGTACCCGCGACTCGCGAAGGAGAGCAACGATGTCGGATGTCCCCACAACAGCGCTGCAATTGCAGTCCACGGTACGCAGCGATGCGACGATTGAGCTGACGCTCGTCGATGCGCCCGTCCCGGAGCCGCGCGACGACCAGGTGGTCGTCCGCATCGAGGCCGCCCCGATCAACCCCTCCGACATGGGCGCGCTCTTCGGCCCTGCTGACCTCAGCACGGCGCGAGCCTCCGGCGACGCTGATCACCCGGTGATCACCGCGGACCTCCCGCAGGCTCAGATGAGGGCGCTCGCCGCCCGCATCGATCAGCCGATCCCCGTCGGCAACGAGGCCGGAGGGGTCGTCGTCGGCGCGGGTGCGAGCGACGAGGCTCAGGCGCTGATCGGTCGCACCGCCGGCATCATCGGCGGGGCAATGTACGCACAGTATCGCGTGATCGCCGCCTCCGCCTGTCTGGTACTGCCCGAGGGGGTGACCCCGGTCGAGGGGGCATCGTGCTTCGTCAATCCGCTCACGGCACTAGGCATGATCGAGACGATGCGGTTGGATGGGCACACTGCACTGGTGCACACGGCAGCGGCCTCGAACCTCGGCCAGATGCTGCAACGCGCCTGCATCGCGGACGGCGTCGACCTCGTCAACGTCGTGCGCCGCCCGGAGCACGTCACGATGCTGCGTGAACAGGGTGCGACGTACGTAGTCGATTCGAGCGCGGACAGCTTCCTCGATGACCTCACCGACGCGCTGGCGGCGACGGGCGCGACCGTCGCCTTCGACGCCACAGGAGGGGGCAGGCTGGCCAGCGACATCCTCACGCAGATGGAGGCGGCGATCGTGCGCTCGACGCAGGCCTCCGCCGCCAATCGCTACGGCTCCAACGTCCACAAGCAGGTCTACATCTATGGCGGCCTCGACACGAACATCACGACGCTCAACCGTAACTTCGGCATGTCGTGGGGCCTCGGCGGCTTCCTGCTCGGCCCGTTCCAGGAGCGGGTCGGCCCGGAGGTGATGGCGACGCTGCGCGACCGTGTCGCCGAGGAGATCACCACGACCTTCGCCAGCAGCTACTCGCACGAAGTCTCGCTGGCCGGCGCTCTGACCGTCGATGCGGTGCAAGCATACGGTGCCCGCGCGACCGGGCGGAAGTACCTGGTCCGGCCCGTACTGGGGAGCTGATCCGCGTCGGAGATTCGGCGCACGGAGGTGGACTGATGAACGCCGCGATTCCCGTCGAACGCATCCTCTCGACACCGGCGAAGGTGCTCTGTTCCGCGATCTGGGTCTCCGGGCGCGACGCCGAAGAGGCGATGCCCACCAGCGCCTTCTTCGCCACGCCGACCGCGCTGTGTGAGCTGATGGAGGTCGCGATCGACCGCGAGGAACGCTCCGTCACCATCTCGATGGAGCTCGACGCCGATACCGTCCCACGGCTGGTCGATGGCTACCGCAAGATGTACCCGACGTTCGAGGCCGCCTGGGACGCCGAGGCCGATCGCCTGCTGGCGCAGGGCACCGTCTCGCGGACGGCCCGCTACTTCGGCGATCAGGGCAGCATCATCATGCCCCTCGATGGCTCGGGGCTCAGCTTCGAGCCGGTTCCGGTCGAGACCACGCTGCCGCCCGCCGCCGACCTCGACTGGCCGATGGGCGACCTCGTCACGCACAGCTTGAACGGCCTCGACCGCGGGCGCATGGCGGAGGCCGCGGCGCTCGCGTTCGCCGACCCGGACGCGCATACCGCCGCCGTCGTCGTGCTCCATCGAGGCCAGATCGTCGCCGAGCAGTACGCGCCCGGCATCGGGCCGGAGACGCAGCTCGAGAGCTGGTCGATGGGCAAGAGCCTGACCGCGACGATGGTCGGACTGCTGATCGGGCAGGGTCACTTCACCCTCGATAGCCTCGCGCCCGTCGAGGCGTGGCGGCAGCCCGGCGACCCGCGCGGCGACATTCGCATCTCCGACCTGATGCGTATGAGCAGCGGCCTGAAGTTCTCGGGGATGGATACCACCCGCGAGCAGTGGGACGAGGGCGTGGCAGACCACCTGCTGGTCTACGCCGAGGCGATCGATGTCTTTGAGTTCAGCACGAGCCGCGACCTCGAGTACCCGCCGAACACGGTCGGTCGCTACCGCAACTGCGACCCGCTCACGCTGGGCTCGATCGTGCGCCAGACGGTCGAGGCGCAGGGCGAGCAGTACCTGACGTGGCCGCAGCGCGCGCTCTTCGACCGCATCGGCATCCGCAAGCAGGTGATGGAGACCGACACCAACGGCAACTTCATCCTCACCGGGTTCGACTACGGCACAGCGAGGAACTGGGCGCGGCTCGGCCTGCTCTACGCGCAGGACGGCGTCTGGGAGGGCGAACGCCTGCTGCCAGAAGGTTTCGCCACCTTCGTCGGCACGGCCGCCCCCGCGTGGGACCAGCCGGAATACGGTGGCCAGTTCTGGGTCAACGGGGCGGAGACGTACGACGTGCCGCGCGACATGTACTACATGCGCGGCGCAGGTGAGCAGCGAGTGATCATCATCCCCTCGCATGACCTCGTCGTCGTCAGGCTCGGCCACCGCAAGGGCGATGTTCCCGGCCACGCAGCCGTGAACGAGGCGCTGAAGGCGCTGACCGCCGCCGTGGAGGCCGCAACAGTCCGCTAGCCGACGACCACCTGTTCACGGCCAACGATCACGACCGTCCTCGCTGATTCGATTAGCGCTCCGAAGCCGTCATTCTCGACGCCCTGCAGCCCGGCCTGCCTCGCTTCGCTGCTGCTCCACCAGATCTCCGCGAGGCCGTCGTAGGTGCCATCGACGCCGCGGTCGCCGTGAGTGATCGCGTACCGCTCGCAGCCCTCGGTCCGTTCGACGGCGGCGCCGACATTCGGCGCGTGTCGCTCGCCCCAGTGCGTGAAGAAGTCGTCCGGCGGGACATCGTCCCTGCGCTTCACGAAGTAGACGACCTTCTCGCTCTCCGCAGTCACCGCGCCATCGACGATCACATGTTCGGAGGCCTTCAGGGCGCCGCCCGCACCCGGCTCCAGAACGTCGTAGAACCCGTCACCGCCGCGAGGAGTGTTGTCGCCGAACCACGTCTGGTAGTGCTGCTCGTCGCGCCACCACATCTCGGCAAGGCCGTCATACGGAGGTTCGGAGCCGTCCGTCTGCTCGCCGAAGAGCGTGATGCGGTAGCGTGCCGGCTTCCCGTTCTCGGCGACGTACGGCGCGTGTCCACTCTGCCAGCGCTCGAAAAGCGCCTCGCGGGTCAGCCCTTCTCGCCGACGCAGGACGCCCACTGATTTAATCTCGCCCATGACGGGCCTCGCTCTCTGCACGTCGCCGGCACGGCAGGGTGCCGGACGCGGCCATGCTAGCCCGCCAGCGTCCGCGCTGCATCGGTGCACGCGAGCGCCAGAACGCGACCCGGACGGATCGTGCTCTAGACTCGCGGCATGTCTGCACAAGAGCCGCCCGCACGGTCGGGCATGCTGGCACCGCTTCGGGTGCGCGAGTTCCGGCTGCTCTTCATCGGGCTCGTCGCCGGGCAGGCGATGATGCCGCTGCAGTTCGTCTCGCAGATCTTCTGGGTGCAGACGAACGCGAGCGTCGACTCGCGCGTCCTGCTCGTCGGCGCGATCGCCACCGTCCGCGGTGCCGGCATGCTGCTCCTCGGCCTCTACGGCGGGGCGCTGGCGGACCGCTTCAACCGTCGGCGGCTGCTGATCGTTACGCAGTCTGCGGTGATCCCGGTGAACCTGTTGATCGCGCTCGTGATGTTGGTGAGCCCGGCGAACGGCCTTGGGCTCACGATCTTCTTCGCGCTCACCTTCGTCACGGCCGGGCTCTCCGCGATCGACGCGCCGACACGTCAGGCGCTGGTGCCGGACCTGCTGGGGCCGCGGCTGACACCGGGCGGCATCTCACTGGACGCCGCCGGGATGCAGATAGCGATGCCGGTCTCGCTGTTCGCGGCGGGATTCCTCGCTGCCGCGTTCGGTTTCGCGGGCGCCTACGCCTTCGGCGTGATCGGGAACGTCGTGCAGGTCGTGACGCTGCTGCTGATGAGCAGCGCCGCCACCGCTCGCCCGGCGCTGCGGTCGTCCAGCGGCCTCCGCCAGACCGTCCGCGATGTGCGCGACGGCATCGCATACACCCGAGGTAACCGCACCGTCTTCTGGGTGATCGTGCTCGTGCTGGTGATGACCGGGCTCGGCACCCCTGCAGTCGCCAACCTCGGTCCGACGTGGATCACGACCGTTGTGGACGTGCCCGTGCGCAACTTTGGGCTCGTCGCCGCGACGTGGGGGATCGGTGCCTTCCTCGCCTCGATCACGCTCGCCCGCTTCGCGGAGTTCGAGCGCCGAGGGCTGGTGATCGCCTTCGGCTCGATCGCGTTCTCGCTCTCGTTCCTCGTCTTCGCCGGTGGCACAGTGCCTACGGCCGTGATCGGCAACTTCGGACTGGGCGCGGCGCTGGCGGCGACGAACATCTCCGCGACTGCGCTGATCCAGCATCTCGTCCCCAACGAGGTGCGAGGTCGGGTGATGAGCATCCTGCTGGTCAGCCGTGGCCTGGCGCAGCTCGTGACGCTGCCACTTGCGGCGCTCGGCGGCGTGATCTCGCTGCGTACGCTCTTCCCGTCGCTGGCGCTTGTCGTGCTCGCGCTGACGATGCTGATCGTCGTCGTGCAGCCCTCGGTGCGACGCGCGCGCATCGTCCCCGGTCGCGAACCGGCACAGACGCCCTCCGCGCGGCGGGCGGGCTAACGCTTGGAGTAGTCGATCGTCATCCAGCGCTCGATGCGCACGGTCGCGACGAGCGAATCGCTGTTCCCACCGGAGGCGTACTGACGGCCCTGCTCTTCGCCCAGATAGCGAGTCGCCAGCCGCAGGGTGAAGTTATCTTCAGCTGCCGGCCCGACGCGGGTGACGACACCCTCGACGCTGACGTACTTGTACGGGGATGTCTCCGTCTGGGCCACGAGGCTGACGCGTGTCCCCTCCGCGATCACCCTCGCCTTGTGGCCGCTACGGCCGTACGAGACATGGAAGTCGCCGCCGGGCTCGTAGAGGTACCAGATCGGTGCTGAGAGCGGCCCGCTCTCGCCATCGGCAATCGAAAGCACGCCGATGCGCACATCAGCGAGGAATGCCTCGCGCTCGCTCTTCGTCATGTACAGGGACATCGATGGTCCTTCCGCTCTGGTTACTGGCCCTTGGCTGCGTCGCGCGCTGCGACCCGCTCGCGCAGCGCCGGGATCAACTCGTGGCCGAACTCTACCGCGTCGGGCAGCGGGTCGAAGCCGCGGATCAGGATGTGCTCGACGCCGAGATCGTAGTAGGCGGCGAGCGCGTCGGCTACCTGCTCCGGCGTGCCCACGAGCGCCGTCGTGTTGCCGGCGGCCCCGGTCGCGCCCGCCAGGGGCATCCATAGCCGCTCGTCGTGAACATCCGAGCGGGCCGCGAAGTCCAGCAGCCGGCGCGAGCCCTCGTTCGTGGCCTCGCCAAGCACCATCGAGGCCGGTCGGGCCGCTTCCACACGCTCCAGGATCTGGCGTGCGCGCTCCCACGCCTCGTCCTCGGTCGGGACGATGATCGGTCGCAGCGAGACGTGGAAGCCTGGTGACCGCCCGTGCCTCGTGGCCGCGTATCGTATCTGGGAGATGCGTTCGCGGACGCCCTCCAGCGGCTCGCCCACAGCGCGTAGACATCGGCGTACTGCGCGCCGACCTCAATCGCCGGTGCGGACGCGCCGCCGAAGTACAGCGGTATCTGCGGCTCCTGCACCGGCTTCACGACGCTGAAGGCACCGGTGCAGCGGTAGAAATCGCCCGCATGGTCGAAGGGCTGGTCGCTGGTCCAGACGTGCCGCAGCACGTCCATGTACTCGCCGCTGCGCCGGTAGCGCATGTCGTGGTCGGCGTAGTCGCCGTCGCGCTGCTGATCGGCGTCGCTGCCGCCGCTGATGATGTGCAACGCGATGCGCCCGCCCGTGAAGCGATCGAGCGTCGCGGCGGCGCGCGCCGCCAGAGTCGGCGGCATGAAGCCCGGACGATGCGCGATCAGGTAGCGCAGCCGGTTCGTGTGCCCGGCTGCGTAGCCGGCCACCTGAAACCCATCTGCGGTCGTCGATCGGTAGCCGATCAGCACGCGGTCGAACCCCGCCTGCTCGTGTGCGCGTGCGAACGCCGCCGTGAACTCGGGAGAGACTCCCGATGCGGTCGAGACGTGGACCGTCGATCCCTCTCTGCGGGACTCATCCTGCGTGCCGATCATCCCGATGATCTGGACAGGCATCGCTACCTCCTGCTCGGCGCGGTCGCCCGGCCGCGTCCGCCGCTGAGGGGGAGCATACGCCCGCCGAGGCGGCATGACGGCCGCTCACGCATGATCGCGGTACGCTCCGCGCGATGCTCGCGACCGCGCCAATCCGAAACAACAGGCAATTCCGGCTGTTCTGGCTGAGCAGCATCGTCTTCTTCAGTGGCTTCTGGGCCCAGCTTGTGGTGCTGGCATGGCTCGCGTTCGAGATCACTGGCTCAGAGTTCGCGGTCGCCGCCTTCGCTGCCGCACGCTTCGCGCCGTTGCTCTTCGGTCCGGTCGGCGGACTGGTCGCGGATGCCGCGAACCGCCCTCGACTACTGATGCTCACGAACCTGGTGGCGCTGGCGATCGGGGCGATCACGGCGCTGCTCGCCACCCTCGATGTGATCGCCTACTGGCACGTGCTGGTCTCCGGGTTCCTGATCGGCATGACGCAGGCACCGCTTCAGCCGACGCGGTTCACGCTGCTGATGGACATCGTCCCGCGCGACGAATTCTCGAGCGCGAACGCGCTGAACATGGCGGCGATGATGGGCAGCCGAATCGCGGCTCCGGCCGCCGCCGGGGCCCTGATCGCGACCTCCGGCGGCGACATCGCGCTGTGGTTCTCCGCAGTCTGGTACGTCCCGGCCGCCTACCTGATCTGGCGCGTCACCGAACCACGAGGACGGGACTTCCGTTCGGCGAGCGCGGGCGTGCTGACTGACCTGGCAGATGGATTCCGGCTCGCGCTCAGCAGTCGGGCGCTGGGTGCTGTACTGCTGGTCAGCATCGCGGCGAACCTCTTTGCGTGGCCCGTCGTGCAGGGCTTTATGCCGGTGTTCGCCGACGAAGTGCTGAGCGTCGGTGCGGCCGGACTCGGCGTGCTGGTCGCCGCACACGGCGCCGGCGCACTGGTCGGTGCGCTGCTGATCGCCTCGCTTGGCGACTTCCCACGCAAGGGGCAGCTCTTCCTGCTCTCGACCGGCATCTTCGGCCTCCTGCTGATCCCCTTCGCACTGACCGAGAGCATGCCGCTGGCGGTCGCTCTGATGGTCACATCGGGGCTCGCGAGCGCCGGATTCGGCGTGATGCAGAGCACGCTCACCCTGCTGCTCGCCCCCGAGGAAGCGCGAGGCCGGGTCACCGGCATGCTGATGCTCTCGATCGGTGTGTTGCCGCTCTCGATGCTCGGCCAGGGTGCGATCGCCGGCGCGGTCGGCGTCGTAGCGACGACGGTCGCAGCGGGGATCATGCTCGCGATCAGCGTCGTGGTGCTGGTCGCGGCGATCCCGGAGCTGCTGCGCGCGCGCTAGCCGTCCGAGGTGCCCGACGACGCTGCTAGAAGAGCGCGATCGGGTTCACCGGCGACCCGGTACCGTTCTGCAGCTTGAGCGCGGCGATCGTCACCAGGAACTCCCACCGCTCGAGGCGTGCGCATTCTTCCGCCAGTGCCTCGTGGTTGCAGTTATCCAGCAGCCACAGCCCGATCGCCCCCATGCCGATGCCGTGGAACGGCCCGCCGATGAGCGGGAACTCCAGCGGGCGCACGTCGTTCGCCACGTCGCAGCCGAGCAGGGCGACATCGCGCTCGCGCACCCACGGCACACAGCGAGCGTCCGGCCCGGGATGCCCGCTCGCAAACGGCTGCGGCCCGAGTTCATCCCGTAGCCGTGGGTAGCCGGTGCGGATGAAGAGCACATCGCCGGGCTCCACGCGCACACCCTGTGCCGCCTCCGCTGCCTCCAGTTCCTCCGGCGCGATCGCCGTCCCGGGCTCCAGCCAGTCGGCGCCTCGCAGCCGGGGGATGTCGAGCAGCACCCCGCGCGAGACGATCCCGTCCCCCGCCAGCTCGACCGAGCCCTCCGTCGCACCATCGCGCACCCGCACGCGGTTGGCGGGCACGCCGTTGAACATCGTGCGCTGCTCGCCCTCGCGCGACCGCCAGAACGTGTGCGACGGGGCATCGAGGTGCGTGACCGTGAACCCGTGAGGCGAGATCAGGAACGCGTCGAGCGCGTTCGTGCGGCCCAGCTGGTCGTCGGGCACCTCGACATCGCCGGCGGAGAGCATGAAGTGGCGCGGCGGGCTGACCGCGTCGGCGTCCCGCGCGTACGTGATCGTCCAGGCGCACGACACCTGCGTCCCCTCGGACACCAGCCCCGCGGCCTGTGCCCGCTTCTCTGGCGTGATCAGGTTGAGCGTGCCCATCAGGTCGTCGTCGCCCCAGCGACCCCAGTTGCTGAGCGTCTCGAACCACGACATCACTTCGGCTTCGCTCGGTGACTCAGGTGCCATCGCTCTCGACCTCCACCCGGAGCTCCCACGTACTGCGTTCCGACGCGCTGCCTACGGACGCATGCCGACGCGGATCTTCGGGCCGAGCTGCTTCGCGTTGGCCGCGTGCGTCTTGCGGACGTAGTCGATCACCGCCGGGCGCGTGTCCCGAGGGTCGATCACCTCCATCGGCGCGGCGAGCGCGGGCTGTCGCAGCACCGACGCCGCGCCGATGAAGCGATCCTCGATCTCCTTGCGTCGCGCGGCGGGGTCGGGCGCGGCCTCGATCTCACGTCGGAACGCCGCCTGCACGCCGCCCTCGGCGACAAGCGAGCCGGACTCGCCGGACGGCCACGCGTAGCGGATGCCCATGCCGTTCGACTTCGCAGCGCCACCGGCGACGCCGTAGAGGCGGCGGACGACGATCGTGATGTACGGGATCGTCGCCTCGCGTGCCGCGAACATCGCGCGGTTCGCGAAGCGGATGATGCCCTGCTTCTCGGACTCGACGCCGATCATGAATCCCGGCACATCGCAGAAGTAGACGATCGGCAGGTGGAACGTGTTGGCGAGATCGACGAAGTGCTCGAACTTGATGCAGGCGTCGGGCGTCATCGCCCCACCGAAGTAGCGGCAGTCGTTGCCGATCACCGCGACGGGGAAGCCATCGATGCGCGCCAGCAGCGTTACGAGCGAGCGCCCGAAGAGCCTCGAAATCTCGAACGTCGAGTCCTTATCCATCACGCGGTCGATCAGCTTGTAGATGTCGTAGACGCGGTGCCGGTCGCGAGGGATGAAAGACATCAGGTCCTCCTCGCGGCGGTTCGGGTCGTCGTCCGTCTCGACGCGCGGCGGGAGCTGCCAGACGTTCGACGGCAGGTACGAGAGGAACTGGCGGATCTGATCGAACGCGTCCTCTTCATCCTCCGCGACGTTGTGGATCACGCCCGCGGTCTCGGCCTGAATCTTGTAGTTGCCCAGCTCCTGCTTCGTCATCGTCACGCCGAGGCCCTGCTGCACCATGGGAGGCCCACCGACGAACGTCTCGCTGTTCTTTGTCATCACGCTGAAGTGGCAGTCGCCCGCGAACACCGCCGGCCCGCCCGCCACCGATCCGAGGACCGCCGAGACGACCGGCGCCTGCGCCAGCAGGTTCCCCTTCGCGAGATTGATCAGCAAGTCGTTGCGCGAGCCGGGGACGATGCCCGAGGAATCGAATTCCCTCGGAAGATCAAAGCTGCCCGGCACGCCCGTCTGTTCCAGCTCCACCGTCGGTGGGCCCGCATCGTCGAGCGAGTGGTGCACGATCGACGGCGCGTTGCCGATCGAGGTCTTCGGGTCGTAGTTGCGCACGCTCCCGCCCGCGGCATCGAGCAAGCGGATCAGCGGCAGGCCCATCTCCTCCACCATCGAGTTGAGGATGCGCCCCCGGCCGCCGCCCAGTGTGCCGTCTGAAGCTCCACCGCGAATCGTGAAGTCGCCGCCTTCGATGATCACCGTGCGGCCGTCGATGCGGCCGAAGCCGCGCAACGTTGAACTCGGCCGATAGCTCACCAGCCGGTCGTCGTCGTCGTAGCTGGCGGCGCCGTTGTGCGTGCCGACCTCCTCGAACGAATCGCTGTCGACCAGCTGGTCGATGCGCTCGCGTACCGTCAGCCGGCCCTGCCCGTGCTGACGCTCGATGCCCTCGGCCCCGCCCATTCGCTTCGCCAGCTCGCGCTTGAGCTCCAACTCTTCCATCTCGGGGAGCCAGGTCATCGTCAAACTCCTCGCTCGTCACTCTTGGCGGCGCAACGCATCGGTCATCAAACCTTCACGGAAGCTGGAGCTTACTCGACGCGCACGCTCACGGAGCAGTGGCTGCTATCGTTCCCTCACATTCCCGCCGAGAGACGAGGTGCTGCGATGGCCGACGAAAGCGTCCTGATCGAGGAGCGGCGCGGCGACGTGCTGCTGCTGACGATGAACCGGCTGCAGCGCCACAACGCGCTGAACGCGGAGCTGAACCACTGGCTTGGCGACGCGGTGCGGCGCGCGGAGCCGGAGGGTGCGCACGTGATCGTGCTGACCGGGGCAGGGGAGAAGTCCTTCTGCGCCGGCGGCGACATGCTGGAGATGAGCGGGATCGAGGAGAACCCGCGCCCGCTGCCACCACCCGAGGAGCGCACGAGCGGCATCACGGAGCTCTCGCGCACGCCGCTGCCGGTGATCGCCGCGATCAACGGCTACTGCTACGGCGGTGGGGCGCGGCTGGCTGTGGGGTGTGACATCCGCCTCGCCTCGGAGACGGCGACCTTCCGGCTGCCCGGTGCGGAATACGGTCTCGTCGTGGCGGCCGCGACGATGCCGAGGCTCGTCGGCGCATCGAAGGCGAAAGAATGGATCTACACCGCGCGCAAGTTCGAGGCGGAGGAGGCGCTCGCCACCGGCCTCGTCAGCTCGCTGCACGCGCCGGCCGAGCTGCTGCCCGCGGCGCTCGAGATGGCGGAGGTGATCGCAGGGCACTCGCAGTCGTCCGTGCGCGAATCGAAGCGCGTGATCGACCTCGCGACCCTCTCTGCCGAGGCGTCGGCCGCCGAGTCGGAAGCGAACAGCCGCCTGCGCGGCAGCGAGGAGCAGACAGCACGGTTCCGCGACGCCACGCGTAAAGTCACCGGGCGCTAGGGGGCCCACCCGGGCCTCAGACGAGACGCAGGCGCATCCCGCCGATCGTGATCAGGTCGTCGCTGGTTCGACAGCCCGCTGCCTCGGCATTGGCGAACGCCGTCGCGGTATCGGTCGCGCTGAGGTCCAGCCCGCCCAGCCCCTCCGGTCGCCCGTCGCACAGTGGCACGAAGCGAATGTCGGAGCCATCGAGCGCCAGCATCGGGTTGCCGTCGGCGTCGCTGGCGACCGGCTCATCGAGCACCTCGCCCCAGCGAGCGGCCATCGCCGCGGGGTCCGCCGACTGTAGCTCCGCCGCCCAGATGCCATCGACGATTTCGGTGTGCTTCGCGCGTTGCCAGTCGTCGCCGGCCGGCCACCACGCCCCGTCCGACCGATCCTCGTCGGCGTTCCAGCGCAGCTCCGGGATCGCGCCGGGCACGTCCTTCGGGTGCAGCTGCATCCCTCCGGCGTGCTCCAGCCCCTTGCCGGGTTCCGCGACCAGCCGGACTCCCAGGCTCGCCACGTGCTCCTCGTATCCGGCGTAGGCGGCCTTCGGCACCTGCATGATCACCATGTAGCCGCCGTCGCCGCCGCGGCGTTTCAGGAAACGGCCGCCGGGCGTCTCGTGTTCGCCCTCCTTCGGCGCGACGATCTCCAGTAGCTGGTTGCCGACCGGGATCAGCACGTTGTGCAGCCCATAGTTGCCAACGCCGGGGTCACGATGCGCGACCTCGATGCCGAACACCGCGTCGAGCTGCTGCTGAACGCGGTCGAGGTCGTGCGCGACGAGGCAGATCTGCCTGATGCGGATGTTGCTCATGCGTGCTGTCCCCCTCGGACGCCCCTCAGGGCAGCCCGATCATCTCCGTCGTCGAGCGCATCACGACCAGCTCGGCGGGGTCGAGCCACTGGCCCATGCCGTCGTCGGTGATCGTCTCGCGGTATCGCTCCGGCCCGGCCTCGTCGTGGAAGTACAGCTCCGCCATGCCCGCGTAGGGCTCGAGCTGCGGCTCGAGGCTGTGGCTGATCACGTAACGGAAGCCGCCGACCTGCTCCATCGTCCCTTTGACGTTCGGCAGGTGGACGTTCAGCCAGTGCTCGAAGAACGCCTCCATGTCCGCGCCCTCTTGCGCCTTCACGAGGTACGTCATCTTCACGAAGCCGGAGCGCGTCGAGGGGTATGGGGCATTCAGCGTTAGCGGCTCCGTCGAGAGGTGCTCCGAGCCGTCGATCACCACGTACTCCGTCGTCGCCCACGGCACGTACGGCTCCACCCGCTCCTGGAACGAATCGATCGGCGGCGTGCCATGGGGCGTCCCGCCGCTTGCGAGGGCCTCGGCGTACCAGAGCTGCGCGATCCCATCCCAGCGATGTTCGCCGGCCGCATCCGCGTCGAAAAGCGTCGCGACGTAGCGGGTCGCATGATTCTTTCCGGCTGCCTGCTGGTCGTGCTGGCGCTGGATCACCGATGGCATGTGATTGGCGTACCAGTGCGCGACCAGCTCCTCGCGCGATGTCTCCGGCCGCCGCTTGATCAGGTAGAGCATCCTCGCGCCGGGGGTTGCCTCCACCGGCGCTGTCGCACGTGAGGTCGTCATCGGTCCCGCCTTTCGCGTCGTCGTTCTACTTCACCGCCCCTGATGAGGTCAGCGCATCCGCCTCCTCGGCGCTGAAGCCCGCCTCACTCAGCAGGTCGCAGCTGTGCTGGCCGGCGTGCGAGGGCGGCCCCTGCACGGCGCTCTCCGTGCGGCTGAAGCGCGGCGCAGGGGCCGGCTGCACGACACCCGCAATGTCCACGAACGCGTTGCGATGCTTCGCGTGTGGGTGATCGGGTGCTTCCAGCGGCTCAAGCACCGGCGCGAAGCAGACATCCGAGCCCTCGAGCACGGCCTCCCACTCGGCGCGCGTCTTCGTCTTGATGCAGGCCGTCACCGTCGCCTTCATGTCGGGCCACGCGTCGCGGTTGTGCTGCTCGCCGGTCAGCGTCGCCCCAAGCCCGGTCAGCTCCAGCATCTCCGCGTAAAACTGCGGCTCGATCGAACCCAGCGAGACCCACTTGCCGTCGGCGGTCTCATACGCGTCGTAGTACGGCGAGCCCGTGTCGAGCATGTTCGAGGCGTGCTCAGGCGACCAGCCACCGCTGGCGAGCCCGGCGTGCAGCGAGGTTCCCAGCACGCTGGCGCCGTCCACCATCGCCGCGTCGACCACCTGGCCCTTGCCGGACGTCTTCGTCTCCAGCAGCGCCGCGACCATCCCGAGCGCCAGCAGCATCCCGCCGCCGCCGAAGTCCCCGACGAGGTTCAGCGGTGGCACCGGCGGTCCGCCCGCGCGCCCGATCGGTGCGAGCACGCCCGCCAGCGCGATGTAGTTGATGTCGTGCCCGGCCATCTGCGAGTAGGGGCCTTCTTGCCCCCAGCCCGTCATTCGCCCGTAGACCAGCTTCGGATTGCGCTCCAGGCACACATCCGGGCCCAGCCCCAGCCGCTCCATCACTCCCGGCCGGAAGCCTTCGAAGGCAGCGTCGGCGCCCTCGATCAGTCGCAGCGCGACCTCGACGCCCTCTGGCTGCTTGAGATCGAGGCCGATCGACCGACGCCCCCGCGCCAGCAGGTCGCCCGGCGGGTCGTCGGGGTCGCCGCCGCGCACGCGTTCGGCCCGGTCGACGCGGACCACGTCGGCCCCCATATCAGACAGCATCATGCCGCAGAACGGTCCCGGGCCGATGCCCGCGAACTCGATGATCCGAATGCCCTCAAGCGGTCCCATGTGGCTGTCCTCTCCTACATCGATCGTGGTGGTGCGCTCGCACCTCGGCACACTCTACGCCGCAACACCGCCTGCTGTGACGAGGCGAACGACCGATCGGCGCGCGGCGACGGCACGAGGCGCGACGAGATTTCGCTATCGCGCGTGCGTCGGAAGGGCGCCGGGCTAGCCGGCGGTGGCTGGAATCTTCAGCCCCAGTTGGTCGCGCAGCGTCGGCCCGCTGTACTCCTCGCGGTAGAGCCCGCGTCGTTGCAGCTCCGGCACGACCAGGTCGACAAAGTCCTCGAACGCGCCGGGGATGTGCGTCGGACCGACCACGAAGCCGTCGCAGGCCGGGCCCGTGAACCAGTCCTCCATCTGATCGACGATGTCGGTCACCCCGCCGACCCAGCCGTCGCCGACCCGCCCGCGACCGGTCACACGCATGAAGTCGCGCACGGTCGGGTTCTTGATGCCGGAGCGGGTGATCACGCCATCGCGCATCGCCTGCATGCCCTGTATCCCGTCGAGCTCCTCGTCGCTGAACGCTTCGTCCATGCCCTTGGTGCCAAAGTCGAAGTTCAGCGCCTCAGAGAGCAGCGAGAGTTGATCGATGTCGTTCGGCAACTCGTCGTAGGCGGCTTTCTTCTCTAGCGCCTCCGCACGGGTCTCCGCGACGAACGGGTACATCAGCGTGGTGATCCGCATCTGCTCCGGGTCGCGACCGTGGGAGGCGGCCGCGTCCTTCATCTCCTGGTACTCGATCTTCCCGTTCTCGACCGTGCCGTATGCCGCGAAGATCAGCTCGCCCCAACGCGCGCCGAACGCCTGACCACGAGGGCTCATGCCAGCCTGGATCACCACCGGATGCCCCTGCGGAGAGCGAGGCACGGTGAACGGCCCGCGCGAGCGGTAGTACTGCCCCTCGTAGTCGATGCGCCGCACCTTTGTGGGGTCGGCGAAGACCATGTTCTCTTTGTCCACGAGCACGGCGTCGTCGTCCCAGCTACCCCAGTGGCCGAGCACGATCTCCACGAACTCATCGGCCTGGTCGTAGCGCTCGTCGTGCGCCATGTGCTTCTCGCGACCCATGTTGCGGGCCTCGTTGTCGTTGATGGAGGTGACGACGTTCCAGGCGGCGCGCCCTTCCGTCATCAGGTCGACCGTGGCGATCGTGCGGGCGACATCGAAGGGCTCGAAGTAGGTCGTCGACATCGTCGCGCCTAGCCCCAGGTTCGTCGTCGCCATCCCCATCGTCATCATCACGGCGACCGGGTCCATCTTCACGCAGCGGATACCGTGCTCCACCGTGTGCGCGTGGTCGCCCAGGTACATGTCGGGCATCGCCAGCCGGTCATCGAAGAAGCCGAGGTCGAACTTGCCCCGCTCCAGCACGCTCCCGATGTGGCGGTAGTAATCGGGCGACATCGAGTCGGTGCGCGCCTCCGGATGGCGCCACGCGGCGGGGATCGTTGTGCAGTTCTGAGCCTGGAGGAACCCAACGAGCGACATCTGGCGCATGAGACCGTCCCTTACAGCCGCTCCACAGGGTCGGCTGCGTGAGTGTAGTACGACGGAGCAAGCGCGCACGGCCACAGCACCCGGGCGGCCCTGCCACTGGCGGCGAGGTCACGAGGCTCTGCGCGCTCTACCGTGCTACTAGAAGTCGTCCGCGGCCAGCGCCATCATGCTCTCGCCGCCGGCCCCGATCTTCGCTGCCAGCGAGTGCACCTCGGGCAGTACGCGGCCCATGAAGAAGCGCGCCGTGACGAGCTTTCGCTCCATGAACGCCACGCGTTCCGCGTCGCCCTCGCCGTCAGCGAGCGCCTCGCGGGCCACGGAGGCCATCCGCGCCCACAGGTAGCCGAGGGTGACGAGCGAATACATCTTCAGGTAGTCACTGGACGCCGCACCCGCCGCGTTTGGGTCCTGCATCCCTCGCTCCATGATCAGCACGGTCGATTGCTCCAGCTCGCCAACGCTCTCCACCAGCGGGTTCACGAACTCCGCCAGCGCCGCGTCCGTGTTGTGCTCCGCGACGAACGAGGAGACGCGGTCGAGGAAGCCTCGCACCAACCGCCCCTCGCCGACGACGAGCTTGCGCCCGACGAGGTCGAGCGCCTGAACGCCGTTCGCGCCCTCGTAGATCTGCGTGATGCGGGCGTCGCGGACGAACTGCTCCATCCCCATCTCGCGGATGTAGCCGTGCCCACCAAAGCACTGCAGCGCCATGTTCGCGCACTCGTACCCGGTGTCGGTCAGATAGGCTTTCACCATCGGCGTCATCAGCGCGACCAGGTCGTCGGCCTCCTGTCGCTGTTGCTCGTCCGGGTGGTAGCGGGCGATGTCGACGTGCATACCCGTCCACAGTGCGAGCGCGCGAGCACCCTCCGTGAACGCCCGCGCGGTCATCAGCATCCTGCGCACGTCCGGGTGCACGATGATCGGGTCGGCCGCCTGCTCGGGCTGCTTCGGCCCGGTGAGCGAACGTCCCTGCAGGCGTTCGCGCGCATAGGCGACGGCGTTCTGGTACGCGATCTCGCCGATGCCTAATCCCTGCACGCCGACGCCGATGCGCGCCGCGTTCATCATCGTGAACATCTGGCGCATCCCGGTGTGTGGCTCACCCACCAGCTCGCCGATCGCGCCGTCGTAGTTCATCACGCAGGTTGGACTGCCGTGGATCCCCATCTTGTCCTCGATCGAGCCGCAGTCCGGGCCGCTGCGTTCGCCCAGTGAGCCGTCCGCGTTGACGCGGAACTTCGGCACGAGGAAGAGACTGACCCCGCGCACGCCCTCCGGCGCACCGTCGATGCGTGCGAGTACCAGGTGGACGATGTTCTCGCTCATGTCGTGCTCGCCGGCGGAGATGAATATCTTGGTGCCGGTGATCAGATAGCCGTCGCCGTCCTCGCGCGGCACAGCGCGCGTCCGCTGCAGGCCGACGTCCGTGCCCGCGTGCGGCTCCGTGAGGTTCATCGTCCCCGTCCACTCCCCGGAGACCAATCGAGGCAGATAGCGCCGTCGCTGGTCGTCCGTGCCGTGGGCGAAGATCGCCTCGTACGCGCCGCGTGTCAGCTCCGGCGTGATCGCAAACGCGAGGTTGGCGGCGGAGACCATCTCGTTCACGGCAAGCCCGACCGAGTAGGGCAGGCCCTGGCCTCCGTACTCAGGCTCGGCCGTCAGCCCGCACCAACCCGCAGAGGAGTACTGCTCGTACGCTTCGGGGAACCCGGTCGGCATCTGCACCGCGCCGTCCTCGAAGCTGCAGCCCTCGCTGTCGCCGGCCTGGTTGATCGGAGCGACCACCTCCTCGATCAGCTTCGCCGCCTCGCCCAGCACCGCGTCCGTCACCTCCGGCGTCGCGCGTTCGAACGAGGCGACGCTTGTGTCGCTTCCCAGCTCAAGCAGGTCGTGGAGGACGAACTTCAGGTCTGCGACTGGCGCCTTGTACGTCGGCATCTGTTGCTCCTCGCTTATGGCGTGCGCTACCGGAGGCGGCTCGCCGCGCCCAATTATTATCCCAACAGGGGCTGCGCGTCCGCCGACGAACGTCATCCGCTGCGCAGCCGAAGGACTGGCCATCGCCGATTCAGTCTCGACCCGCTCGTGACCCCTGCCATTGGTCTGGGACGTTTGGCCATGTCCGATCGGGTACACAGATGCCAGTATCGCGCTCAGATGGCAATATTCCGTCGCTGAAGGGGATCGGCAGGATTTCATGACTACAACCGAGATACGCGAGACGGCACAGTCAACGCAGGTGGAACATTTCGACGTGTTGATCGTCGGTGCCGGCATCTCCGGCGTCGGTGGGGCGTACCACCTCACCCAGCAGTGCCCGGACAGAAGCTTCGTCGTGCTGGAGGCGCTCGAAAGCTTCGGCGGCACGTGGCAGATGCACCGCTACCCCGGCATCCGCTCCGACAGCGACCTCTACACCTTCGGCTATCGCTTCAAGCCGTGGACCGGCCCCCCGATCGCCACCGCGCAGGAGATCCTCGACTACATGGGTGAAGTTGTCGAAGAGAACGACCTCGCGCAGCACATCCGCTACAACCACCGCATCACCACCGCACGATGGTCGAGCGACGACAACCTCTGGACCGTCGAAGCAACTGATGGCGATGGCGAGACGCAGCGCTTCACCGCCAACTTCCTCTGGATGTGCCAGGGCTACTACCGCCACTCGGAGGGCTACACGCCCGAGTGGGAGGGCATGGACGACTTCCACGGCGAGATCGTGCACCCGCAGACCTGGCCGGAAGACCTGGACTACGCCGGCAAGAAGGTGGTCGTGATCGGCTCCGGCGCCACGGCCGCCACTCTGGTCCCCGCGATCGCGGGAGACTGCGAGCACGTCACCGTGCTGCAGCGCTCGCCGACCTATTTCATCCCCGGCCGCAACGTCAACGACCTGGCCGACACACTACGTGAGATCGAGATCGACGAGGAGTGGGTCCACGAGATCGTGCGCCGGAAGCTCCTGTACGACCAGTCGATCTTCACCCAGCGATCGTTCGATGAGCCCGAGAAGGTGAAGAGCGAATTGCTCGGAGGGGTGCGCGCGTACCTCGGTGACGACTTCGACATCGAAACGCACTTCACCCCGACCTACCGCCCCTGGCGACAGCGCATCGCCTTCGTCCCTGACGGCGACATCTTCGAGGGCATCAAGTCTGGTAAGGCGTCGATGGTGACGGATGAGATCGACCGCTTCACCGGAGCGGGCATCCTGCTCAAGTCTGGCGAGGAGCTGGAGGCCGACATCATCGTCACCGCCACCGGCTTCAACATGAGCGTGCTCGGCGACATCGATGTGGTGATCGACGATAAGCCGCTCGTCTTCTCCGACACCGTCAACTATCGCGGCATGATGTTCACCGGGATCCCGAACATGCTCTGGATCTTCGGCTACTTCCGCGCCAGCTGGACGCTGCGTGCTGACCTGCTCGCCGACTTCGTCTGCCGCCTGCTGCAGCACATGGACGAGAAGGGCGTCAGCCGCGTCGACGTCGCACTGCGACCGGAAGACAAGGACATGGAGTTGCTGCCGTGGATCGACTCGGAGAACTTCAACCCCGGCTACCTGATGCGTGCCCTGGAGCTGTTGCCGAAGCGAGGTGCCAAGCGCGAGTGGCAGCACACCCAGGATTACTGGCGCGAGAAGGACGAGATCCCCGCGATCGACCTCGATGGCCCGGAGTTCGTCTACAGGTGATCTAAAGGCGAGCGTGGGGTGGCGACGGCGGAGCCTCCCGGCCCACTCCCGCTAGTCGAACTGGCTCTCCGCCGGATCCAGCCCGTAGTGGTCCCGCAGCGTCTCGCCCTCGTACGCCGTGCGGAACAGTCCGCGCTGCTGGAGCAGCGGCACCACGTCGGCGACGAAGACCTCGAGCATCGAGGGCAGCAGTGGCGGCATCACGTTGAAGCCGTCAGCCGCGCCATCAGTGAACCAGTCCTCCATGAAGTCGGCGACCTGCACCGGCGTACCGATGAAGGTGTAGTGCCCGCGCGCGCCGGCGAGGACAGCCAACAACTGGCGCATGGTCAGCCCCTCACGTCGCACCAGCCCCACGATCACCTCGGTGCGGCTGCGCGCCGCCTCCACGGTGTTCGGGTCGGGGAAGTCGTCGGGCGTGAGTGGCTCGTCGAGCAGCAGGTGCGAGAAGTCGTACCCGCCGAAGCGCCCGGAGAGCCGTCTGCGCCCGACCTCCGGATCCGCGAGCGCGTTGAGCTCGTCGGAGAGCTTCTGCGCCTCGGCCTCGGTTGAGGCGATCAGGGGGCTGAAGCCGGGCAGCACGAGCACCTGGTCGGTGGAGCGCCCCTCCGAGATCACCCGCGACTTGAGGTCGGCGTAGAACTCCTGCGCGGTCTCCTTCTCCAGCTGCGCGGTGAAGATCGCCTCCGCATGCCTCGCGGCGAACCCGCGGCCGGTGTCCGACGAGCCGGCCTGGATCAGCACCGGCCGGCCCTGCGGAGAGCGAGGCAGGTTGAGCGGCCCGGCGACGCGATAGTGTGTGCCCTCGTGGTTGATTGGGCGGATGGGCTCCGCTTGCGGCGAGTCTTCGCTCGCACGGTCGTCCAACCGCGCATCGCCAGGCCAGCTGTCCCACAGCCCCTTCGCGACCGTCATGAACTCTTCGGCGCGCTCATAGCGCTCGGCGTGGCTCACCTGATCTGTATCGCCGTAATTGCGAGCGGCCGGCGCCAACCACGAGGTGACGATGTTCCAGCCGACGCGGCCGCCGCTGATGTGATCGATCGACGCGAACTGGCGCGTCAGGTTGAAGGGCTCCGAGTACGTCGTCGAGACCGTCCCGATCAGGCCGATCCGGCTTGTAGTCACCGCCAGCGCCGACAGCAGCGTCAGCGGCTCCAGCCCCGCGCGAGCGCCGTCCTTCAGATCGGTGCCGATCGCCAGCTGGTCGGCGAGGAAGAGCGAATCGAAGAGCCCGGCCTCCGCCTTCTGTGCTAGGTCCTGGTAGTAACTGATCTCGGTCAGCGGCAGCGACGATGAGGCGGGGTGGCGCCAGGACGCCTCGTGATGCCCGCGACTGTGAATGAAGAGGTTGAGGTGCATCTCCCGTGCCATCGCGCTCGCCGCCTCTCCATGGTCGCCCATCAGCGAAGCCGATTCTACCGGGTCTCCGGCACATCGGTGCAGTCGACGTGTTTGATGCCATCGGCGAAGGGCGGGCGAAAGCGTGTACGATGCGGCCGGGTCAGCCGCGCAGCGGTGACGAACTACCACCACGACGAACATGAATGGGGGGAGCGATGAGCACAGTCTCATTCATCCAGGCCAGCCTCGAATTCACGCACAACGCGCTGTTGGACGCCCGCAACGGCACCGACGAGCAGCTTCACTTCGTGCCCGAACAGGGCAGTCACTCGATCGCGTGGTGCCTCTGGCACACGTCCCGCATCGAGGACCTGATCATGAGTCGGGTGGCCGGGCAGGACGCCCAGTGGAGTCAGGACTGGGCCGACAAGACCGGTCTGCCGTTCGATGGCTTCGGCACCGGGATGTCGGACGACGACGCCCGCGAAGTGCATGTCACCGATATGGACGCACTGAACGCCTACCAGGACGCCGTCTTTGCACGCACCGCGGACTTCCTCGCAAGCGCGAGCGACGAGGACCTTGAGCGCGAACTCCCGGCACGCAACGGCACGGAGACCGTCGCGCAGGCGATCTCACTGCACATGATGGGCCACTTCAACGGCCACCGAGGCGAGATCAACACGTTGCGAGGGATGCAGGGCATGCCGACTGTGATGGCGGCGCAGGGCACCCACTAGGCTCGACCCTCGCCCGCATCGCCGGCGCTGCGAGGCGCCAGAACGACCCCGCCTAGCCCCTCGGTAGGCCGAGCCCGCGCGTCGCGATGATGTTGCGCTGAATCTCGACCGTGCCACCGGCGATCGTGGATGAGACCGCGTTGACGTAGCCACGGGCGGTCGCGCCGTCGCGCGGGGCGTGCTCGCCCGCCCACACGTTCGTGTGCAGGCCGAAGAGCTTCGCCTCGGTGCCAGCCATCCGCTGATTAGTCTCGAAGATCGACATCTGCAGCATCGACGCCTCGTAGTTCGGCACCACGCCCTTCGCCTGCATCGAGACGACGCGGAACGCGAGGTTGAACGCGACCTCTACCTCGATTGCCCGATCGGCGATTTCGTGGCGCAGCGAGTCGTGCTCGCTGGTGCGCGAGCGGGCGCTGCCCTCCGTGGTTCCGAGGTAGTCGATCAGGTCCCGCAACTGACGCAGCGCACCAACCGCCTGACGGATGCGCGAGCGTTCGAAGTCCATCAGCGTCACGCTCACGTACCAGCCGCGATTCTCGTCGCCGACGCGGTTGCCTACAGGCACGTGCACGTCCTCGAAGAACGTCTCGTTGAACCCGTGCTGCCACGCCATGTTGATCAGCGGCTGCACCGTGACGCCGGGGCTCTTCATGTCCACCAGCAGGAAGGAGATGCCGCGGTGCTTCGGCGCCTCAGGGTCGGTACGCACCAGCATCGCGATGTGCTCCGCGTTGTGCGCGTTGGATGTCCAGATCTTCTGCCCGTTCAGCACGTACTCGTCGCCGTCGCGCTCTGCGCGCGCCTGTAGCGAGGCGAGGTCGGAGCCAGAGCCCGGCTCGGAGAAGCCCTGACACCAGTTCGTCTCGCCGGAGAGGATCTTCGGCAGGTACTCCGCCTTCAGCTCATCGCTGCCGTGGAGGATGATCGCGGGGCCAATCTGCGAGATTTCCTGGCCGCCGACCTGCGGCGCGCTCGCGCGGGCCATCTCGTGGTTGAAGATGAATTGCTCCATCGATGTCAGCCCGGCGCCGCCGTACTCCTTCGGCCACGCGGGGGCGATCCATCCCTTCGCGGCCAGCGCCTTCACCCAGCTATCAGAGAGCTGCTTACGCTCCGGGTCATCGGAGAACCGATCGGCCGACCACGCCATCGCCCCGTCCCGGTCGGGACGGTACCGCTCCGGTAGCTCCTCTTCGATGAACGTTCGCACTTCCGAGCGGAACGAAGCCTGCTCCGAATTGTCGGTCCACTCCATGAGTCGTACCTCTCTGGCCGCTGCGGGCGTCGGCGATTGCTCGTGCGGGCACTATCGCACGGACTACTCCGACGTACTCCGGCTCGTCAGGTCGCTGAGCCCGTCAGCTCTCCGCTGCATGTCGGACAGTGCTCCCACAGCACGTAGTCGTACGGCCCCACGTATGCACGTCGTCGCCCTGCGACTCGACGACGTTGGAGCAGCCGGGGCAGTGCCAGCGGTACGAGCCGAGGCCGACAACCTCCAGCTCAACCTGCTCGCCCCACCAGCGTCTGAGGCCCTGCATCCCGGCCTCGCGACTGGGGAACGGCGATTCGCGCTCGTTGTAGCTGAAGTGCGCGGCGGCCGCTTCGATGAACTCGTCGAACGTGCGGATCAGCGGCCCCTCGGCGCCCTCGGCATCTTGCGAGGTCATCCGCGAGCGCTGGCGGCTGTCCCCGGTTCCCGCGCCGTCAGCCACGGGTCGTCCGGGATCGGGTCCAGCTCCGTGATCGCGCCCTGCTCCAGCAGCCACTCCATGGCGAGCGCGGCGCGCAGCGTCTGCAACGGCTCAAGCTGATGCCCGCTGACGGCATCTGCCCGCAGCTTCGCGATCTGATCCGCGTCGTATCCCAGTTCGCCCAGCACCTCGTCGGTGTGTTCGTCGAGCAACGGGGCGGGCGACGACGACGACGCGACGAACGTCTCGAAGCGAGCACCGAGGAAGCGGTGGTACAGCTTCTTGCCGACGCGCGGGTGGTCTGCCGGGAAGAAGTAGTCGCGCCCTCGAAGCTGCGGGTCGCGCAAGAGGTCGCGCCCGTTCTGCACCACGGCTGCTGGAACGCCGCTCGCCTGCAGCAGCTCCATCACCTCGAACGGATCGCGCGTCTCGCACCACGTGCCGATCGCCGCGTCCAGCTCATCGACCCGCTCGCGCCGGGCGGGGAGATCGAGGCCCGCGAGCTGCTCCGCGCCGACCAACCGAGCGAGCGCGGTCCATTCGTCATCGTCGCGCGCCGTGATCGCGACCCAGCGGTCGTTGCCTGCGCACGCGTAGCAGCCCTGTGGAGCGAAACGCTCGTGTCGGTTGCCCAGCCGGGGCGCCAGCTCGCCACTGAGCTGGTAGTCGACGATCCGCTCGGCCATGAACGGCAGCACGGCGTCGCGCTCTGCGAGGTCGATGTAGAGCGCCCCCTTGCGTTCCCCGCTCTCGCGCTGCTGCAGCGCGTGCACGATCGCCCCGGCGGCCAGTACGCCGGAGATCGGGTCGGTGTACGCGAGCCCGCTCTTGATCGGCCGCTCGCCGGCGTAGCCGATTGTCGAGGTGATCCCCGACTCGGGCTCCAGCGCGTGTCCGTAGGCAGTGCGGTTGCGGGCCGGGCCGTCCTGCCCGTAGCCGGAGAGCGAGACCATCACCAGCTCGGGGCTGACAGCCAAGAGCTGGTCGTAGCCGAGCCCGAACTGCTCCATCACCCGTGGCCGGAAACTTTCCATCACCACATCGGCGTCTGCCACCAGCTGGAGGAAGACCTCTTTGCCCTCGGGTGCGTTTAGATCGAGGGTGATCGCACGCTTGCCGAGGTTCTTTTCGATGAAGTACCCACCGTAGTCCCAGTAGTCCGGATGCCCCTCGTTTCGGTCCTGTACGAGCGCCCGCACGGTGTCGGGACGACGAGGCGACTCGATCTTCACGACCTCCGCACCGAGGTCGGCGAGGATGCGCGAGGCGGCCGGTCCGGCCCACACCCACGAGACATCGACGATGCGGACGCCTGCTAGCGGCTTCCCCGCCGGCTGCCCGCCACTCGTGCTGCCGATGCCGCCCGCCGCAGGCTCGAACGTCTCGTCGCTGTGTTCGCCGATCGCTGGGTACGATGCTGAAGCAGCGGCCGAATTCGACGTGCGGAAGGCGGGGCCAGGGACAACCACCTCGCGACCGTCGATCGCGGTCGGCAGGAAGTACTCGCGGTGGATCAGCTGCTCGTCCTTCAGCAGGTCCGGCACCTCCAACACCGCGCCGAACGGCACGCCGAGCTCGTCGCACGCCGTAATGATCTCCTTGCGCGTGTGTGCCGCGAGGAACGGGCGCAGCAAGTTGAAGAAGTCCTCCGCGTGCGTCAGCCGATAGCGAGGGTCGGTGAACAGCGGGTCGTCGACGAGTTCGGGCCGGTCGATCAGGATCGCCAGCAGCGTCCCGGTGCCGGGATGCACGCCGATGTGCCCGTCCTTGCAGGGCAGCACCTCGCCCTGGATGCCCCATGGCACGCGACCGTGGAAGCGGGCGCGCACCGCGCCGGTGTAGTTGTAGAGCGTGCAGGCCATCTCGGCGGTCGCAGCGACAGCCTCGAACAGCGTCGTCTCCACCCGCTGACCCTCGCCGCCCTCGCGCTCCCGCAGCAGCAGTGCGGCGGCGGTCGCAGTGTAGGCGTGGATGCCCGCGATGTACGCGGGGTGGTCGCCCGGAATCGAGAGCGGCTCGCGACGCGGAGTGCCGGTGATACCCATGATCCCGCCGAGCGCCAGCAACTGGATCGACTCCGCCTCGTAGCCGGCGTACGGCCCGTCGAGGCCGAAGTCGACGACCCACGAGCGGATCGCCCGCGGGTTCCACTCGCGCAGTTGATCGTCATCGATGCCCGCGGCAGCCAGTTCCGGCCCGCAGACGACCGCGTCGCACCACTGCACCAGCGTGCGCAGCCGCTCGCGCCCGTCCGAGCTGTCGAGGTCGATGCTCACGGAGCGCTTGCCGCGGTTCAGCGAGGCGAAGAGCCCGCCACTTGCTCGCTCGCGTGTCGCATCACCCTCGGGCGGCTCGACCTTCACGACGTCCGTGCCGTGGTCGGCGAAGAGCTGGCCGGCGAACGCACCGGCGATGCCGCGCGAGGTCTCAAGCAGTCGTAGCGCGGTCACAGTGCCTCGATCTCCTCGAACGGGCGGACCCGGCGTCTCAGGCCAAAGGGATGCCGAGCAGCTCCGGTGCGAGTTCAGCGCCCAGTTCCAGCGCCTGCTCGTTGACTGGGATGAAGCGGTGGCGGCCCGGCCGGATCGCGTCGTGCAGCGCCAGCTTCGCGCTCTCCTGACTGACGATGCCGGTGCGCTCGATCAGCGCGCCGAGCAGGATCATCGCCGCCATCAGCGGGTTGCCAAAGTGCTCCGCCGAGAGCTCGGTCGCGGAGAGTTCGATCACGTCCAGATCCTCGCGCGCGACACGCGTCTCGCCGGTGGTCGTCGCGCCGTCCGCTTCGTAGCGGAAGCGCTGCACCTCGCGCACGGAACGGTTGTAGACGACGAGGCCGCCGGACCGCACCATCCCCTCGTAGCGGGTGAGGCCGTTCGGGTCCATCGCGAACAGCGAGGCGCAGGGCTGCTTGATCAGCGGCGGGGTCGTGATCTCGGTCTCGCTGAGGGCGACGATGCAGTCCGAGACGCCCCCGCGCTGCCCGCCATCGAAGAGGCTGTAGTAGAGCGCGCGCTTGCGCTCGTAGACCGCTGCGTTGGCCAGCGTCTTGCCGGCCACCTGGATGCCCTGGCCACCGATGCCCGCCAGCAGCACCACCTGGTCCTCGTTCGTACCGACCATCGCGCTAGCCTTTCGTCGCAAGCGGCTTGATGTCGCCGACGGGATTCTGCGCCACGATCACCTCGCCCTGGAACTTATTCGCCTGCACGGGGGTCATGCTCCAGCTCGTCGGACAGGTGGTGAGCAGGTCGACGAAGGCCATGCCGCGCCCCTCCAGCTGGCAACGCAACGCGTTCGCGATCACCTTCTGCGTGCGGTACGCGTGCGCGGGGTCATGCGTCGAGGCGCGCGCGACGTAGCCCGTGCCCGGCATCTGCGCCAGCATCTCCGCGACCGGGATCGGGTGTCCGTGCTGCGCGACCTCGCGGCCGCCCGGCGTGGTGCTCGAGGGGATCCCGATCGACCCGGTCGTCGTGAGCTGTCCGCCGGTGTCGGCGAGCACGCCGTTGTTGTACATGAAGACGGAGATGTTCTCCGCTCGAGCGGCCGTGTGGAACGTCTCGTTCAGCCCCTCCATCGCCACGCCGCCGTCGCCGATGAAGACGCAGACGATCGCGTCCGGGAGGATGCGCTTGATGCCGGTGGCGACGGCGATCGTGCGGCCGTGACCGCCGACGGTCGTCTCGATCTCCAGCTGCGCCGCGACCTGCGTCACACAGCCGATGTCCACGACGCCGATGATGCGAGTGTCCGCAGGGAGCTTGTCGAACTCCGCGTTGAAGGTGCGAGGGAGGATGCCGTAGCCGCAGCCCGGGCACCACGCCTGATCGGGTACCTCGGCGGCGTCCGGGCCACCAAAGACCGGCACCATGTCTTCGAGTTTGATGCCGGCGGGGACTCGCGGTTCGGTCGTCATCAGGACGCTCCCAGCTTCTTGTACTCGGCGCGGACTTCCGCGCTCACCTCGGCGAGCGTGGGGACGACGCCTCCGGGCCTCGCGTAGAGCAGCGGGTGCTCGCCGAGTGCCAGCCTCACATCCTCGGCCATCTGTCCGACGCTCAGCTCCACGACCATGATTGTGCTGCTCTTCGCCTCATCGACCAGGATCTGCTCGGGGAACGGGAACAGCGTCTGCGGCCTGATCAGGCCGACATCCAGCCCGTCCGCACGCAGCTCATCGACGACGACGCGCACGATGCGGGCCATTGTCCCGATCGCGACCAGGTTCAGCTTCGCGCCTTCGGTGCGGTATCTCTCCGCCTGAGGCTCGACGACCTTGTAGCGCTCCCAGCGGTCCCACGCGGCAGTTTCGAGGTAGAGGAAGCGGCTGGCGCGTTCCTCCTCCGGGACGGCCTCTGACGAGGACGAGACGCCACCCTCGTCGCGGATCTCCGCGCGTTGCACGGGACGCTCGCGTGGCCCTCGCTCGCCCGTCAGCGCGCGCTCGCGCAGGCCGGGATTGATCCGCGGCGGCAACGCGACGACCTCCGTGGATTTCGCGATGCTGTAGTCGGTGTAGACCGTGACCGGCCCGCGAATCTGCTCCGCGACATCGAAGGCGTGGTAGGTGAAGTCGACGAGTTCCTGCACGCCCTGAGGTGCGAAGACGATGTTGCGGAAGTCGCCGTTGGCGGGCGCCTTCACGGCCTGCCAGTAGTCGCCCTGTGACGGGCTACCGGTCGGGCCGGTGCCGGGACCGCCCCGTACCCAGTGCGAGATCACCAGCGGCACGCCGTCGCGGGCGGCGTACGAGACCATCTCGCCCATCAGCGCGATGCCGACGCCGGTGGAGCCGACCATCACGTGCGCCCCGGCCTTGCTCGCGCCGTACGCGTACCAGCCGCCCTCCATCTCGCTCTCGCACGTGAGGCTGATGGCATCGTACTCGGGCGCTCGCTTCAGATACTCCTCGTTGACCTCGTTGATCGGGGTCATCGGATAGACGCTGAAGAGCTTGCAGCCGGCGCGCAGCACCGTCTCCGCCAGCGCTTCCTCTGCGCTCAGGAACGCGAACTCGGGCGCGTCCGCATCGCTCGTTGCCGCCGTCGCCGTCACATCAGGCATTGATCGCCTCCAGCGCCTCTCGCGTCGCGCGGAACACCGTGATCGCGACATCCGGACAGATACGGGCGCACTGCATACAGCCGGTGCAGTTGTCCTGCACCATCTCCGGCAGCATGTAGCCGCGCTTGCTCATCGTCTTGCTCATCGCCAGCGTGTCCTCGGGGCAGTAGGGGACACAGAGCTCGCAGCCCTTGCAGCGCGAAGCATCGATCTGGATGTAGCCAACGGTTCGTGGCATGGCCGGGCTCCTCACGCTGCTGCGACGGCTGGATACTACCTCAGCAGGCGAGCTTCGTTGAGTTGCCCCACGTCAGAGAAGGCCTTGCCTGTGGATGTTGGCTGAGGTTGCCGCCGCGAGCGGGCCTCACATCAGGAGGTAAGGGCGCTCCAGTAGCTCCACGATGCGCGCGAGGAAGCGACCAGCGGGCGCACCGTCCACGACGCGATGGTCAAAGGTCAGGCTCAGCGTCGACGCCTGCCCCCGCACGGCCTGCCCGCCATCGAACCGCACGACGTCCCGCACCCGACCGACGCCGAGGATCGCCGTCTGTGGCGTGTTCAGCACCGGCGTGAAGCCATCGACCGGCAACGTCGCCAGCGAGGTCACCGTGAAGGTGCCGCCGGAGACATCGTCGAGCGCCAGCTTGTCCTCGCCGACACGCTCACCCAGCGCCGCGACCGCGCTCGCGACGTCCTGCAGGCTGCTCGCATCGACCGCTCGCACGACCGGCACCATCAGGCCCGCTTCGAGGTCCGTGGCGAACCCGACGTTCACCTCAGCCTCGATCACGATCTCGTCGCCATCGAGTCGCGAGTTCAGCCTCGGGTGCTCGCGCAGTGCGAGCGCACACGCCTTCATCACCACGGAGGTGAGCGTGATCCCGATACGGGCGCTGCGCCACTCGCGGTTGAGGCCATGCAGCATCGTCGAGGTGGCGTCAGCGTCGAAGTCGCTAAAGAGCGTGAGCTGCGCAGTGTCGCGCAGGCTCGCGTGCATACGCTCGCCGATCGTGCGACGGCGGCCGCTGTACGGCTCCACCGAACCGCCCGGGCCGCCCGAGGGCGCAGACGCGGGAGCTGCCGCGCCGCCGCCGCCATCGATGTGGGCGCGCACGTCGGACTCGGTAATGCGCCCCTTCGCGCCGGAGCCGGCGATCTCGGCGATCTCGACGCCGGCCTCGCGGGCCAGACGGCGCGCGATCGGCGTCGCGAGGACGCGTTCGCCGGGGGCACGCTTCGGTGCAGCTGCCGGGGTTGGCGCTGGCGTTGCCGGCGATGGCGTGGCCGCGGACGGCGTTGAGGGCGCTGCCGTCGGTGTACCGTCGTCGTCACTGACGACCTGCTCGCTCCACTGCTGCGCGACCTCGTCGAGCATCGGTTGCGGCACATCGGACTCGCCATCGCCGAGCAGACAGCCGACGACCGCGCCCGGCTTCAGCTTCGTACCGGGTGCGACCAGCTGCTTGAGTACGCCCGCCTCTTCCGACTCGACTTCGACCTCGACCTTCTCGGTCTCCATGTCGAAGATCGGCTGCCCCGCCGCGACGGTCGCACCATCCTCGACGAGCCAGCGCACGAGGTCGCCGTCCTCCATCGTCATGCCGACCTTGGGGATGTGTACGGGCGTCGCCATTACTTACCCGCGCACCAGCCCGCGCGTCGCCTCAACGATCTGGTCGGCGTTCACGATCCACTCCTGCTCCAGCACCGGGCTGTAGGGCACCGGGCTGAAGGGGCCGCCGAGTCGAAGCGGCGGCGCGTCGAGGTGGTCGAACGCCTCCGCCGCAATCTGCGCGTTGATCTCAGCGCCGATGCCGCCGAACTCCACCGCCTCATGCACCGTCAGCACGCGATGCGTCTTGCGCACCGATCCGAGAATCGTCTCGGAGTCGAGCGGCTGCAGGCTGCGCGGGTCCACGATTTCGACGTCGATGCCCTCGCCGGCGAGCGTCTCTGCGGCTGCGAGCGCCTCGTGCACCATGTACGCGGTGGCAACGATCGTCGCGTCCGCACCCTCGCGCACGATAGCGGCGTTGCCCAGTGGCACCTCGTAGGACTCCTCCGGCACCGGGCCGCGAATTCGCGAGCAGCGCTTGTGCATGATCATGAACACCGGGTTGTCCTCGTGCATCGACGCGGTCATCAGGCCCTTCGCGTCGTACGCGTTGCTCGGCATCACCACCTTCAGGCCCGGGATGTGGCACAGCAGCGCCTCTAGGCTCTGCGAGTGCTGGGCAGCCATGCCCGTGCCCGCGCCGGCGTTCACCAGCACCGTCAGCGGCAGCGTCGCCTTGCCGCCGAACATGTACTTCATCTTCGCCATCTGGTTGATGATCTGGTCGAAGCAGACGCCGATGAAGTCGATGAACATCAGACTGATCACCGGCCGCAGACCCTGCGAGGCGGCACCGATTGCCAGCCCCGTGATCGCGTTCTCCGAGATCGGCGTGTCCATGATCCGCTTCGGCCCGAACTCCGTCAGCACGCCCTGCGTGATGCCGAAGACATCGCCCTGTTTCGCGAGGTCGATGCCGGCGACGAACACCGAATCATCGGCCGCCATCTCCTGGCGGATCGCCTCGTTGATCGCCTCGCGGTAGCTGATTTCTCGGTCGGTGGCCACGGGTGTAGCTGTTGTCATTGTGAGTTCTCCTCGAATCGTCGTTCTGGCGGCCGGTCTAGGTGTACACGTCCGTGAGCAGGTCCGATGGCTCCGGGAAGGGCGCGGCCTCCGCGAACGCGATTGCCTCTTCGATCTCGCGCTGCACTTCCTCGGTGATGCGATCCGCAGACTCACCGGAGAGGATCGCCCGCTGCTCCAGCACATCGCGCATGATCGTCAACGGGTCGCGCTTGCGCCACGCCGCCCGCTCCTCTTCGGGCCGTGGGTCGCCCTCGCTGCGCCCGGTGTGGTTGTAGAAGCGGTAGGTGTCGCACTCGAGGATGCTCGGGCCGCCACCGGAGCGTGCGCGCTCGATTGCCTCGCCTGCCGCCTCATGCACGGCGAGCACGTCCTGACCATCGACGGTCACGCCGGGAATCCCGTACGCGGCGGCGCGGTCGGAGAGTTGGCTGATCGCGCCCTGACCCTCCTGCGGCGTGAACTCGCCCCAGTGGTTGTTCTCGATCACGAACAGCACCGGCAGGTCGAAGAGGGCGGCATAGTTCAACGACTCGTGCCAGGTGCCCTCGTTCGTTGAGCCGTCGCCGGAGAAGCATACCGAGACGCCGTCCGTCCCCTTGTACCGAGCCGCGAACGCGGCACCGACGGCGATCGGCGGACCGCCGCCCACGATGCCGTTCGCACCGAGGATGCCGAGGTCGAGGTCAGCGATGTGCATCGACCCGCCCTTGCCGTGGCAGTAGCCCGTCGCTCGACCCAGCAGCTCGGCGAGCATCAACTTCACGTCGCCGCCCTTGGCGATGCAGTGCCCGTGGCCGCGGTGCGTGCTCGCGATCGTGTCGCTCGCTGCGAGGTGAGAGCAGATGCCGACGGCGACTGCCTCTTCCCCCGCGTAGAGATGGACCGCGCCCGGGATCTTCGCCTGCTCGGCCATGCGGCCGGCGGCCTCCTCGAACTCGCGAATCGTCACCATCGTCCGGAACATGTAGAGCAGTTGCTCTGTATCGACTTCAGCCGTCATGCCGGCCTCCTATCGGGCGTGCGCCCGCATACTACGCTCCCGCAGTCGCCGAGCGCGGGGCGTAGAAGTGGATCGCCTCGCCTTCGAGCGCTTGCGCAGCCTCTTTGATTGCCTCGGACAGCGTCGGGTGCGGATGCACCGTCGCCGCCAGCTCTGCGGATGTCGTCTCCAGCACACGGGCCAGACTCGCCTGCGCGATCAGCTCTGTCGCGTCGTGCCCGACGATCTGCGCGCCCAGCAGCTCCTGAGTCTGCGCATCGATCACCAGCTTCACGAACCCCTCGCCGCCATCGGCGGCGAGGGCGCGGCCGCTCGCGCTGAATGGGAATCGACCGATGCGCACCTCGTGCCCCCGCTCGCGCGCCACCGCGGCCGTCAGGCCCAGGCTCGCCACCTGCGGCTGGCAGTAGGCCGCGCGCGGCATCCAGGCGTAGTCGAGCGGCGCGGGGTCGAGGCCCGCGATCGTCTCGATCGCGACGGCAGCCTGCGCCGAGGCAACATGCGCGAGCGCCAGCTCGCCCGTGAGGTCGCCTATCGCCCACAACCCCTCGATGTTGGTGCGGCACTGGCCGTCCACCTGTACAAAGCCGCGTTCGAGCGCGACACCGAGCGCTTCGAGGCCCAGCGCATCGCTGTTCGGGACCACGCCGGCAGCCACCAGCACGCCGCCCGCCGCCAGCTCCTCGCCGGACTGCAGCGTGACGACTGCGCCGTCGCCAGCGGCGGCGACCGTCGAGACCGGCGTCGATGTTCGCACCTCGATGCCGCGACGTCCGAACGAGCGTTTGAGTGCGGCGGCGGCCTCTTCGTCCTCGCCGGGCAGGAGCTGCGGCATCGCCTCGACCACGGTCACTTGCGCGCCGTACGAATTCCAGAGGTAGGCAAACTCCACGCCCACCGCCCCGCCGCCAACGATCACGGCCGGGTCGGGCGGTGCCCGCAGCTCTAGTGCCTCGCGGCTCGTGAAGACGCGCTCACCGTCCAGCGTGACGCCCGGGAACGCGGCGGCGCGCGCGCCGGTCGCCAGTACGACGTCCGCGGCTTCGACTACTTGCCCGTCGGGCTCGAGTCGCAGGGTCGTCGTCGATTCGAGCTGTGCCGTGCCGGTCAGCAGCTCGACGCCGTTCTGCCGAAGCAGGATGCCGATCCCGTCGCGCAGCTTCGCCACCACCTCACGACTCGCGTCGACGGCACCTCCGAGGTCGAGGCGCAGGCCATCGAAGGTGATGCCCAGCCGCTCCCCGTCATTGCGCACCGCCGCGACGATCTCCCCGGCATGCAGCAGCGTCTTGCTCGGGATGCAACCGTGGTTGAGACAGACGCCGCCCAGCTCTTCGCGCTCGATCAGGGCAACGCGTAGCCCGAGCTGTGCGGCTCGGATCGCCGCCACATAGCCGCCCGGCCCCGCTCCGACGACGGCGACGTCGTAGTTGCTCGCCTCAGCCATCGGATCGCCGCGCTGCCGCCGCGTCGGCCTGCTCCGCGGCGTGGTACGAGGAGCGCACGAGCGGCCCCGCTTCGACGAGCATCAGGCCAAGCTCGCGACCTGCCGCCGCCAACGCATCGAACTCGGAGGGCTCGTAGTAGCGGGCGACGGGCAGGTGCTTCGCCGTCGGCCGCAGGTACTGCCCGATCGTCACCAACTCGCATCCCGCGTCGTACAGGTCAGACATCGCCTCGACCAGCTCCTCGAATGTCTCGCCGAGCCCGACCATCAGCCCCGACTTCGTCGCTGTCGAGGGTCCAAGTGCCCTGACGTGGCTGATCAGTTCGAGCGAGCGCTCGTAGCGCGCGTTCGGCCGCACCCGGGGGTAGAGCCGCGGCACTGTCTCGATGTTGTGGTTGAGCACCGCCGGCCCGGCCTCGATCACCGTCGCCAGCGCGTCCCAGTTCCCCTCGAAGTCGGGGATCAGCACCTCCACCCCGCAGTCCGGTCGACGTTCACGGATCGCGCGGATGCACGCGGCAAACATCCCCGCCCCGCCGTCAGCGAGGTCGTCGCGGTCCACCGAGGTGATCACGGCGTAGTTGAGTTCTAGCGCGGCGATCGCCTCCGCCAGCCGCGCCGCTTCGCCGAGATCGAGGCCTGTTGGGCGGCCAGAGGTCACCGCGCAGAAGCCGCATGCGCGCGTGCAGATGTCGCCGAGGATCATGAAGGTCGCCGTACCGGCGCCGAAGCACTCGCTGATGTTCGGGCAGGCGGCCTCTTCGCAGACGCTGCTCAGGTCGTGCGCGCGCAGCAGCTCGATCACCCCTCGATAGCGATCACTCGCACGGAAGCGAGTGCGGATCCACGGTGGGCGCGGCGCAACTGTCTCAGCCGGCACAGCGCAGCTCCTGCTCGCAGCGGTCGAGGCGAAGCGTCAATCCGAGCTCCGCGCGCAGCCGATCGACGATCGATGACTCGACCGTCGCCATCATCGGGGCAACGCCGAGCAGGCTCTCCATCGACGCGACGCTCGCATCGGCAATCCCACACGCGACGATCGAGTCGAACCACGACAGATCCGTGCTCACATTCAGCGCCATGCCGTGCGTCGAGACGCCGCCCTTCACCCGAACACCGACGGCGGCGACCTTCGCGTCGCCGCACCAGACGCCCGGCCGTCCCTCGATGCGGTCGCCGCGCAGCCCGCAGTCGCGCAGCGCGTCGATCGCGACCGCTTCGAGCGCCCGCACGTAGTCAACGGCCGCGATCCCGCGCGCCCGCAAGTCGAGGATCGGGTAGACTACGAGTTGTCCTGGCCCGTGGAAGGTGACATCCCCGCCGCGATCACTTTCGACGATCTCCGCGCCCTGCGCCGCCAGCTCCTCGGCGCTGCGCAGTACGTGCTGCAGGCCGCCGCGGCGGCCCAGCGTGTAGACAGGCGGATGCTGGAGCAGCGCGACAGTTTCGTCGCCACCGCTGCATACCAGCGCGTGGGTATTGCGCTGCCAGCGCAATACCGCGGAGTAGTCGACGGGACCGGGTTGCAGGAGCCGGACCGTCGCTGCCATCACCCCCCACCCCTCAGTCTCCGCGCGTAATCCTACTGCCGGGACTTCAGTTCGGCGTCTGCCGTGGGCCGAAACTGAGGCAGCGTGATCTCGTCGCTCATGTCCTCGAATATCACTTCCACCGGCATCCCGCAGTAGATGTCACTCAGCTCGCACTCACGCATGTTCGTTGTGATCCGAACCGTGTCGCTCTGCGCCTCGGCCGGCGTGACCTGCAGCACCGCGTACGGTTCGTCGAAACTCGGCGTCATCAGGCGACGGTCGATCACAAACGTGTAGACAGTCCCCAGCCCGCTGAGCTGCGGCCAGTCGAAGTCGCTGGCGCCGCACTGCGCGCACTGTTCCTGCGGCGGGTGCTGGTAGTCCGAGCACGCGCGGCACCGCTGGATGCGAAGCTCATGCTTGCGGGCGGCGTCCCAGTACGGCCTGCTGATATCGTCCGGCAGCGGGACGGGCCTGACACCCATCTCCTTCAGCTGTTCCTGGCCCTCGCGCGTCTGAACGTTGGGAGTCTCGGACGTCATGTGGGTCTCCTCGCTGGGTGCGCGCTACTTGACGGAAAGAATTCCGGCCGCCCCGGTGTAGGGGAAGACGGAGGAGATGATCGAGGTATTGTGGTTCTTCGCCTGTCGCACGCCCGCTGTCCCGCGTAGCTGCTGTGTCGCCTCCAGCAGGTGCCCCATCCCATGCAACCGGCCCTCCGAGAGCTGCCCCCCGTGGGAGTTCACCGGATGCTCCGCGCCAATGCGGATGTTGTCGCCGCCCTTGATGTAGTCGCCTGCTTCCCCACGCCCGACGAGGCCGAGGTTCTCCATCCACATCGAGGCGAAGAAGCTGAAGCCGTCGTACGGGAACCAGACGTCCATCTCCTTCGGGCCGAGGCCCGCGTCGCGATAGAGCTCCTCTGCCAGCGGCGTGATCCCCTCCAGCGGTTCCGCCACCATGTGATCCAACGTGCGAACCTGCGACGCTGCCCACGCCTTCAGGTAGACTGGCGGGTGCTTCAGGCCCTTCGCGATGCTGTCGCGGGTCATCAGGATCGCGAACGCGCCGTTCACCGGCATGTCGCAGTCGAACAGTCGCACTGGCTCGGCGATGTAGCGCGCGGCCATGTAGTCGTCGATCGTCATCGGCGTCTTCATCACAGCCCATGGGTTGAGCAGCGCGTGCTCGCGCTCAACGACCGGCAACCAGCCCATGTCCTCCTCGGTGTAGCCGTAGCGGTGCATGTAGGCGCGTGCGTTGAGACCCACCCGTTGCATGCTGTAGCCGAGGCCGTAGGGCACCTCGAACTGCGTGGGGCCGGCGACGCCGCCTGAGCCGGGGTCGATCTGCGGCGTCGTGACCGGGGCGATCGTGTTCATGATCTTGACGATCAAGACCTGGTCGCACTCGCCCGCCTCGATCGCCAGCGCGGCGATCCCGCACGGCTCGATGCCCATCCCGCCCTCGCGCTGCCAGCGTACGTCCTTCATCCCCAGCCCGCTTACGATGTCCGCCGTGTCGGGCGCGGGGTAGTGGTGCACCTGTGGGTTGATACCATCGACGTCGGCGGGGTCGACGCCGGCGTCCTCGCACGCCATCCGGCAGGCCTCGATCGCCAGCTCTGTCTCGGGGCGCTCAAGCTTGCGTGTCGCGTTCGTGTAGCCGCAGCCGACGAACGCTATCTTTTCCCGGGTCTTCGCCATCGACGCCAGTCCTTCTCTCGCTATCTGCCCCGACGTACTTCCCCGACGCACTCTACGCCCCTGCCACGAGTCGCTACGCAGGCGGGTCCAGCAGCAGTACGCCAGCCTCAGCGAGCGCGGCCACCGACGAGGCGTCGTAGCCGAGCTCTGCGAGTAGTTCGCGAGCGTGCTCCGAGAGCAACGGTGCCCGCCGTTGAATCTTCACGCCGGTCTCCGACGCGTGGATCAGCGCCCCCACGTTGACGGTCTCGCCCCACGGTCCGTGCTGCTCCGTCACAACGAGCTCGTTGGCGATCGTCGAGGGGTGAGTGAGCACTTCGTGCCGCGGCACGATCGCGTTGCAGGGGACGCCGGCTGCATCGAGCGCGGCGATCCACTCATCCAGCGGCCTGCTCGCGAACGCCTCGGCGAGCGCGACGGCAGCGCTCCCATCGGCTGGCTGCGCGCAGTCGGACACGCCGAGGTCGGTGCCCGTCGCGGCGATCAGCGCTAGCCGCTGCTCGCCGTTCGTCGCATCGACCCAGATGTCGCGGGAATCGCTGCAGCGGTACCAGCGCTGCCCCGCCGAGGGCCCGGCGAAGTCGCGTCCTCCTCGTTGGTGCGTCGCACCGGAGTAGCGGGTGAATTCAGCAGCCTGGTAGGCCATGGCTGTCCGCAGCAGCGACGTTCGCACCAGCTGGCCTTCTTCGGTTCGCTCGCGCATCGCGAGCGCCGTGCAGGTGGCGAACGCGGCGACTATCGCGTGCACTTGGTCCGTGACCGCGACCGTGTAGCGCACTGGCTCACCATCGCCACCCTGCGCATCGACGATGCCCGCGAGCGACTGCACCAGCGGGTCGAAGACCGGGACGTCGCGCATCGTCTCGTCGTCGCCGAAGCCGGGCTGCACCACGTAGATCAGCCGCGGATTGATGGCGCGCAACGTCTCGTAGTCGACCCCCAGGCGGTCGCTCACACCGGGCCGGAAGCTCTCGAGTACGACATCGACGGTCGCGGCGAGGCGCTGCACCACTTCTCGCCCCCCGGGCGTACGCAGGTCGAGCGTGATCGAACGCTTTCCCTGGTTCCACCCGAGGAAGCCGAGGCCTGAGACTCGGAAGGGTTCTCCACGCGGAGGCTCCACCTTGATCACGTCCGCGCCGAGCATTGCAAGATGCCGCCCCGAGATGGGCCCGGCAAGGAACTGCGTGAGGTCCAGCACGCGGACGCCGGAGAGCAGATGCGGCCCCGGCGCCTCGTCTGACGTGGGCGCGGAGGTGGGCGGAGGTCGGCGGCCAGCCAACAGCTCGCTTGTGTGCTCGCCGAGCCGTGGTGCCGGGCCGCCCACCTCGCCCGGTGCCGCCTCGAGCAGCAGCGGCACGCCCATCATCTCGATCTCGCCGAGCTGGGGGTGCTGTACGGCGACGCGCATCTGGTTGCGGCGAGCCAGGTCGCTCTCGAGGAACTCGTCGCGTGTCTGCACCGGCTGCGCGGGGACATCGGACGCTCGGAAGTGTGTGACCCAGTGGTCGCGAGGCTGCGTGAGGAACAACGACTCGAGCAGCGGCCCGAGCACAGCCTTCGCTTCGGGCGTGTTCTGGCCCAGCGGGGTGTCACCCAGCCGTTCGTCTGCCAGCAGATCGGTGCGATCAATCGCGATCAACAGCTTGTGGTAGAACTCCGCCGAGACGCAGCCTAGGTAGAACCACTTACCGTCGCTCCCCTGGTGAAGGCGATAGGCGGGCAGGGTGCCTCTGCCGCCGGTCTCGGATGGCTCCTTCACCCTCGGCGGAATCGCCTCCGACTCGACCTGCGCACCCAGCTGCAGCGCCAGCGACCCGGCGAGGCCCGACACCTCCACCATCTGCCCGATGCCCCAGCGCGTGCGCGCCCGCACAGCGGCGGCGAGCGCCATCGCACCCAGCGCCGCGGTGCCGTACTCCGCGATCGGAAGCGCCAGGCTGACCGGGTCTCCGGAGTACGACTCCTGCCCCTCGGTCATTCCGTTCGCCGCGTGCAGTAGTCCCGCAGAGGCGGGTCGGTCAACCAGCGGGCCGCGCTCGCCGTAGGGTGGCATCGCCAGGTACATGAGCGCCGGGTTCGCCGAACGCAGTGTCTCGTAGTCGATCCCCAGCGAGCGCGCCTGTCCCTGCGGGAGATCGACGATCACCGCGTCGGCGCCACCAGCGAAGCGGAGCGCCGCGCTGCGTCCCTCGTCATCCCGCAGGTCAAGGACACAGGAACGTTTGCCGCGGTTGAACGTCTGGAAGCCCGGCTCAGCCCGATACGGGTCGCCGCCCGGCGGCTCCACCTTCACGACATCGGCACCGTGATCGGCGAAGAACATGCCGGCGTAGGGCCCGGCGATGCCGGTCGAGAAGTCGAGGATCTGCAACTCGTCGAAAGCAGACAACGAAGGCACTCCTTTACTCAGAGCCCCGCGGGGCCTCTCTGCGTCCCGTGGTGCTCGGCTAGACGAGCACCTTCTCCAGCAGCAACTCGGCGATCTCGTCGGACGAGAGACCGAGTACCTCCGAGCAGACTTCGTATGTGTGCTCGCCGAGCAGCGGGGACGGCCCGCGAATCTCCACCGGCGTGCGCGAGAGACTCCACGCAGGCCCATCGTGCGCTCGGCGTCCGGCCTCGGCGTGTTCCGGGTAGACGAAGTAGCCGCGCGCCGCCAGGTGGTCGTCGTTCAGCACATCGAGCGCCTCCTGTACCACCGTCGCCGGCACGTCGACCGCCTGCAGGCACTCAACGGCCGCGACCTCGTCCTGCGTGACCGCCCACTCAGCGACGAGCGCTTCCAGCGCGTCCTCGTTCGACTTCCGATCCGCGAGCGTCGTGAATCGCGGGTCGTCCGCCCACTCGGGGTGCCCGCAGGCCGCTGCGAAGGCCTGCCAGCGAGGCTCCGTGTCACACGCGATCGCCACCCACCGGTCTTCGCCCAGCACCTGGAACGCGCCGTGCGGCGCCGCCCACGGGACACGGTTGCCCTCCCGACGGTGCTCGAGGCCAGCGTTGTCGTACGCGAACAACGGCATCGCCATCGCAGCCACGGACGACTCCAGCTGCGACATGTCGATCAACTGGCCCTCGCCGGTGTTTCGCCGGTGGCGCAGCGCCGCAAGCAGCGCGACCGTCGCGTGCATCGGATTGATGGAGAAGTCCGGGTAGCTGCCCGGGCCGGTCGGTGCTCGATGCTCGGAGCCCATCGTGTAGAATGCACCGCCGATCGCGCAGAGCACCGCGCCGAAGCCCAGGAAGCCCTGGTGCGGGCCGTCCAGTCCCTGCATCGACTGGTAGAGTGCAATGATCTTCGGGTTCGCCTCGATCACGACGTCCGGCGTTAGCCCGATCTGCTCGATCGCGCGGTTCGTCATGTTCGTCAAGAAGATGTCCGCCCAGCGGACGAGGCCCAGTCCCAGCTCGTGGCCCCGCTCCGTGGTGAGGTCGATGGTCACCGAGCGCTTCTCGTTGTTGAAGTTGTTGAAGTAGCCCGAGACGTTGTAGCCCTCGGCGCCGGGAGGCCGTGGCGATCCGATTCGCAGCCCGTCGGGGCGCTTCTCGGTCTCCACGCGGATCACTTCCGCGCCTGCGAGGGCGAGCGCCCGCGCCGCGATCGGCCCGGCTCCGAACCACGAGAGGTCGAGTACCTTCAGCCCCTCAAGTGGTCGCTGCGCCACTCGCGTCCCGTTGCCCTCGTTGCTGGCGGGTGGGGCCGCGGTTGTGCGTGCGGGGGCCGCGGCTAGCTCGCGTTCGATCTCCGCGTCGTGTTCGCCGAGCAGGGGAGCGGGACGCCGGATCGAAGCTGTCGAGGCCCCAAGCAGCCACGGTTGGCCGGGATAACGCAGCTCCACGCCTCGTCCGGGGTCGTCGACGCGGGTGAACCAGTCACGCGCCGCCAGTTGGGGGTTCTTCGAGAGGTCTGCCGGCGTGCTCACCATCCCGATCGAGATACGCCGACGCTGCCCTTCCTCGTAGAGGTACTGCTTCGTGTGGTTGCGCATGAAGCGCCTCACCACCACGTCGATCTGCTCCAGCAGCGGTTCCGCGTCGCCCGCTTGCGCCGGGTCCTGCATCACGGCGGTGATCCGGCCCGCGGCCAGCGTGCCGCTGATGAACTCAGCCAGCGGAGCGACGCGCAATTCGCCCGCCTCGTCCGTCTCCTCCATGAAGTCGACGAGCCCGGCGATCCCGGAGCCGACGCCGCCCAGCATCGCGAAGACATGCCCGTCCTCGCATTCGTACGTGCCGAGGCCTGGCATCACGAAGCCCAGACGCGGGTTCTCCCCGCGTCGCTTGATCGAGAAGCCGAGGATGTCCGCAGTCGGCAGTGCGTTCTGCTGCGCGATCGACATCGCTTCCTGCATTGAGACCTCGACCTGCTGGCCCTCACCCGACAGGTCGCGGTGATGCAGCGCGGTCAGGATGCCGGCGGCGGCCGCGATCGCCGCGGACCGGTAGCCCTGGACGTCACCCAACCGCTCTGGCGGTTGGCCTGGAAAGCCGCTCTGCGCCATCACGCCTGCAGCCGCGACCCCGATCATGTCGGAGTACGCCCAACCCGCTCGCGGGCCGCTCAGCCCCCACCCGGTGATCGACGCGCGGATCAGGTCGGGGCGAAGCCGCGAGAGCTGCTCGTGCTCAAACCCCTCGGGAGCTTCTCCCGGCCGCCACGACTCGATCAGGATGTCTGCCGCTGCGACCAGCCGGCTCAGCCCCTCCCGGCCGTCCGAGGCGGAGAGATCGAGGCAAATCCCGCGCTTGTTGGCGTTTAGCAGCAAGAAATCGAGGCTGTTCTCGGGTGCGTCGACCGTTGGCAGGAAGGGGTCCCAGCGGCGCACCGGGTCGCCCTCCGGCGGCTCCACCTTGATCACATCTGCGCCGAGGTCGGCCAGTAGTCGCCCGGTGTACTGCCCAATGGGCCCGGAGACTTCGATTACACTGAGATCGGCGAGTGGCCCAGTCACGCGGCGATTCTGGAGGCTGCGGGCGCGACGAGTCAAAGGCCCCAAGTCACTGTCCGTGAATTTGCGGTGCGCTATGCTGCCGCCGGTCGGTCAGAGGCTGCGTCTCCCACGTACGCCGAACCACGGAGTGGAGTGAATCCCATGTTGGCTCTCGAACATATTCGCGTACTCGATCTCTCACGGCTGGCGCCGGGGCCCTATTGCTCCATGCTGCTGGCCGATATGGGCGCCGACGTGCTGATGGTGGAAGCGCCGCCACAGTTCGTCTCCACCCGCCCGACGGCATCCGACCCGGAGGAGAGGGAGCGTCAACGTGCGGGAAACGCGCTGCGTCGCAACAAGCGCTCGCTCGTTCTCAACCTGCGCGAAGATGCCGGGCGCGAGGCCTTCTACCGCCTCTGCGCCGACGCCGATGTGGTGCTCGAGGGGTTCCGCCCCGGGGTCGTCGACCGACTGGGCGTCGACTACGAGACGGTGAGCAAGCTGAACGACCGCATCGTGTACTGCTCGATCTCCGGGTACGGCCAGACGGGGCCGTACCGCGACCTCGTCGGACACGACATCAACTACATATCGGTCGCCGGCGCGCTCGGGATGATCGGTCGCAGCGGGCAGCCGCCGGCCATCCCGCACAACCTGCTCGCCGACTTTGCAGGCGGCGGACTGACGGGCGCGTTCGCGATCGCCGTCGCGCTGCTCGCTCGGGAGCAGACGGGACGCGGCCAGTACGTCGACATCGCGATGTCCGACGGTGTGATGCAGCTGATCGGACCGTTGATCGGTGGCGTGCTGGCAGGGGCCGTACCACCCGGACGAGGCGAGACGCGCCTCTCTGGCGGTTCGCCGAACTACGACGCCTATGAGACCTCAGACGGTCGATGGATCTCGATCGGGTCGGTCGAATCGTACTTCTGGGACGCGCTCTGCGATGTCGTCGGCCGACCCGACTTCAAGCCGTTCGAGTACGACTCGACGAAGTTCGACGAGATTCGAGCGCACTTCGAGATGACCTTCAAGCAGAAGACCCGCGACGAGTGGTTCGAGGAGCTACGCGAGATCGACCTCTGCATCTCGCCCGTGCTCGATCTGGACGAGGCGGCCAACGACGAACACAACCGCGCGCGTGGCATGGTCGTCCAGGTGGAAGACCCGGTCGTTGGCAGAGTTCGGCAGATAGGCATTGCGCCGAAGCTCTCCGAGACGCCGGGGGCCGTGCGCTCGACCGCACCCGCGATCGGCGCGCACTCGGACGACGTGCTGAGCGGCATCGGCTACTCGGCGCAGGAGATCGACGCGCTACGGCAACAGAACGTGGTCGCCTAGCCAGCGGCTTCTGCGCCGTTCGCCAGCGCGCATAGCGGGTCATCGCCGAGGTGAGACCCGGTAAGGGCGAAGGCGCGCGCGCGCGAACCGCCGCAGAGGTCGGCGTGCTGACACGATCCACAGACCCCTTCGAGCGCCGAGGGGTCGCGCAGGCTGCGGAAGAGGGGGGAGTCGCGGTACACGTTCGCGATCTCGTCCGTGCGCACGTTGCCTCCCGGGATCTGGAGGAATCCGGACGGACAGATCCCGCCCAGATGATCGATGAACATGAAGCCCTTGCCGTCATTGACGCCGCGCGTCTGTACCCCGGCCGGCGCGTCCCGAAGCTGGTAGCCGGCGCCGGTCAGCCGCAGCGGGTCGCCTTCGGCCTGCTCTCGACGTCGCTGCATCATCGTGCGACGGAACTGCGGTGCGGCCGTCGTGCGCACCGCGAATGGCGCCTGCTCGCTCAGCTCCGCCATCCACCGCCACGTCGCCTCGGCGGTCTCCACGTCGACCATGTCTTCCACGCGACCGCGGCCGGTGGGGACCAGGAAGAAGAGGTTCCACATGCGCACGCCGGCCTCCTCCATCAGCTCGGCGAGCTGTGGCAACTCAGCGACGTTGGAGCGGGTGACCGTCGTGCCGACCTGGATCGGGATCTCGAGTTCGCGGAGGTAGGCGAGCGTCTGCTTCGCGCGGTCGAAGGTGCCGTCGAACCCTCGGAAACGATCGTGCGTCTCCGCGGTCGCACCATCGAGGCTGATGTGGATCATGCTGATCCCCAGGTCGCGCAGGCGCGCCAGCCGGTCCTTTGTCGTCAGCGCGGTCGTGGTCGGCGAGACGGAGACGGAGAGCCCGCCCCCCACGGCGTACTCCACGATCTCGAAGAGGTCCGGCCGCATCATCGGGTCGCCGCCGGTGATCACGAGCACAGCGGGTGCCAGCTCCGCGAGTTCGTCGGTGACGCGCCGCGTCTCCTCGGTCGTCAGCTCATCCGGGTGGCGCTGTGGCTGTGCCTCTGCGCGACAGTGAGTGCAGGCCAGGGCACAGGACCGCGTCAGCTCCCAGGCGACGGTGAACGGGCGCTCGTCGAAGTCGACGGCGAAGAGCTCCGGCCGCCCCGCGGGCCGACCAGCGGGGGGAGCACCCGCGTCAGACGGACGCACGTTGCACCTCGCCGGCCACCTCTGCGGCGGTGAGGTAGCACATCGGGTCGTCGCCCCACAGTTCGCCGGTCGTTGCCTCCGCGCGCGAGCGGAAGTTGCCGTTGCAGACCGGGAGGAACGTGCAGCCCTGGCAGCGGTCGGGCAGCCCCTCAGGCCTCGCCCGCAGATCGCGCAGCAGCTGAGGTGGATCGCCCGCCCAGATCTCGCTGAGCGGACGTTCGCGGATGTTGCCGAGCGAGCGCCAGCGCCAGAATTGGTCGGGGTAGACGCTGCCGTCAGCGTCGATGCAGGCGATCGCCTGACCGGACTGGTTGCCGCCGTTCCACTCCAGCAGTTGCCAGACCTCGTCGGCGCGCTCCGGCTGTTCGCGGGCGACACGCATGTAGAGGTAGGCGGCATCGGCGTGGTTGTCGGCGGTCAGCACCTCCGGCTCGTAGCCGGCGGCCGTCAGCTCCTCGGTGCGGTCGAAGATCAGGTCGATCGACTCGCGGGTCTGCTCGGAGGTCGGCGTGAACGAGCCGATTTTCGCGCCTCGGCCGGTCGGGGCCAGGTGGTAGACGCAGAGTCGCGGCACCTCCCGCTCGACCATCAGGTCGAAGAGCCAGTCGAGGTCGTCGCGGTTCTCGGAGGTGAGGGTGAAGCGAAGCCCGGTCTTGATGCCGTTCTCACGACAGGCATCGATTGCCTGCATCGTCGCATCGAAGGCGCCGAGCTTGCCGCGGAATTTGTCGTGGGTCGCCGGGCGGCCATCGATGCTCAGGCCGACGTACGAGACGCCGATTCTCGCGAGCACCTCGCCTCGCTCCGGCGTGAGCAGCGTGCCGTTGGTCGAAATCACGACGCGCATGCCGGAGTCGACGGCGTGCCCCGCGACCACCTCGAGGTCGGGACGGCGAAGCGGTTCGCCACCGGAGATCAGCAGCACCGGAGAGCCGAAGCTGGCGAGGTCATCGACCATCGCCAGCGCCTCGCTGGTAGTCAGCTCGTTCGGGTACTGCTTGTCGAAGGAGTCGGTGTAGCAGTGGGCGCAGTGCAGGTTGCAGCGGCGCGTCGAGGTCCACACCACGACCGGCTTCTTGTCCTCCGAGTAGTGCAGCAAGTGGGAAGGCAACGCCTTGCTCTGACGCTGATAGCGGAGCGCATCAGCCTGCGTTGCCGAACCGGTGAGCAGCCGCGAGACACTGAGCATGGAGACCTCTTTCTGACTACTGTTGGTCTACACGCGCACGCCCTTCGGCGGGAGGCCCGGACGAAGGTCCTGAACCTGTCAACCTTTGTAAAATCTTGAGAAAATGACGCGAAAATGCCGGATTTGTTGATCCTCAGTCGGGCGAGGTCCGGCGCTACGACAGCAGGCGCGCTCCGTGGACTGATTGTCTTTCGACTACGGGGAGAGGAGAGCCAATAGCGGCTTCATGGCCTCTTCACTGCCAAGCAGGACCGGACTGGTTCCGTCGAGATCGGTGCTTCCTGCTGCGTCGATGCCCCAGGACCCATCCGCTACCAGGCCTCCAGCGGCTCGCGCAACGAAGGCCATCGGAATGAGCTCATAGTAGAGGCGAAGTTTGCCGCTCGGCCGCGCTATCGTGCCCGGATACGCGAACACGCCGCCCTCCAACAGGATGCGATGGAAGTCAGCGACGAAGCACCCGGTGTAGCGCAACGACCGACGCGCTCGGATCTCGTCGATTAACTTCCGCGTCGAGTCGGACCAATCCTCCCGGTGACCTTCATTCACCGCGTAGATCGGACCGTCTTTCGGCATCTCCAGTCCGCTACCAGGACCGTAGGCGGCCAGGTCGGACACAGCCTTAAACTCGCTCACGCCTTCGGATGTCGCCACGACGAATGTCGTCTCCCATGAATAAAGGGCATAGCCAGCCGCCACAACATCGCCGACCGCCCCGGACTGCTGGCCATTCGACTGACGAGCGACGGCGAAGATCGATCCAACTGGCCCGCCGGAGGCGACGTTTTTTGAGCCATCCAATGGATCAAGCAACATCAAATACGCAGAGGCATCGGAGCTGCCCGACGCACTCGTAGTGATCGGGGACTCCTCCGTCGCCACCGCACCAACGTACTCAAGTGACTCGAGCGTGGAGCGAAAGAGATCGTCGGTCACGAGGTCCAGCGACGTCTGCGTGTCACCAAACCGATTCTGCTCCTCTGCAGTCGAAGGGCTTGCCGTGAGGCCGTCCCGCAGCAGCGCGGCGATCTCCAGCGTGGTACTGGCGATCGCCGCGACGATTTCCGTCTGCGCCTGGTCTAGTCCGGCAAGAGGAAGGGGGAGCGCGGAGTTCGAAGTCGTGCCTTGCTTATTCTTCAAGTGGACTCCTCTTGCGTCTCTATCGGTGTGCGTTCCCTTGCTGGCCGGTCGTCATTTGAGAGGATACGACCGACGACCGTGAAACACGTCGAGCGCGTCATCAACATTCCATGAGTCGTATGTGATCGCTGCGATCGCGCGCGTCATCCTGATCGCCTCGTCCAGTGGCTTCTGGTGGATGTTCCGCCCGGTCGCACTACCCCTCGCGCCTGCAATGTTCAGTTGGTCATGCAACCCCTGGAGGAAGGATCGTGCGTCCACGGTCGCCCCCCCCGCCGAGATGACCCCGGTCCGTCCTGCGGCGCGAACAGACTCGATGAAAGCCTCCGGCTCGGAATCAGCTGGGTAGTTGACCTTGCAGAAATCAGCACCCAGGGCGGCACCGACGCCAGCAGCTCCGGCGATCAGGTGTGCATCACGCTCATCGGCCACCGCCCGACCTCGCGGGTACGCCCAGACCACCGCGAGCAACCCTTCTCGATGTGCTTCAAGACAGGCTCTTGAGGCCTCAGCGAACTGCTCACTCTCGAAGCGGCTACCTGGGTAAATTGTAAAACCAACGCCGACGATCATCAGACCACGCTCGCGCAGCCGCACCGCGTCTTGAACGCTAGCCCAGGCAAGGCTTCGAGGATCTTCCTCCGGACCCTTCAGCAGGTGTGTCTTGCTGTTCAGCTTCACGATGTACGGCACGTCGGCGTAGTCCAGGCCGTACTTTGCAACCAGTCCGAGCTGAGTGGCGAACGCTCCGATCACTCCACCCGAGGCGATTCTGAACAGATGCTCTGGGTCACCATCCTCAGAAGCGATTGGCCCGAGGCTGCTGACTCCGGCGAAGTCGTCATTCAGATGTTCAACCTTCTGATCGCCAGCGAACAACGCCAGTCGGCCCGTATCTCGTGTCGCGATGCTCCAGTTCTTCTCGAACACGCTCTCCATGTCCGTCGGCACATCGGCTGGTGCGCTCCCGGAGGGCGCGTTCGTGGCTTCACTCATCGATTGACCTCCAGCTCAATAGCCTTTGCACACCGTGCCACCGATTCGCCTGCCCGTGACGGCGGCGCAGTCGCTGACGAAGGCCAGCTTAGTGCATAGGATCCATCGGCGGTGCGGGGGCATCTTCTTCAGTCCGATCGCCTCGCCGATGCGATGCAGGATCATGCGGAGTGAGTTCCCCGTCGGGAGTGCCCGGCCATGGGAGCAGAGGAAGAGTACCCCTTTTCGCTCACCGCGAAAGCGCTCGACATGGTCGAGAAGCGCTGAGACGGCGATGTCGCCGATCTCGACCCAGCGCTGCTTCTGCCCCTTCGCGTGGCGCGCCTGAGCCGGAAGGCGGAGGAACGGCGTATCACCGGACGGACGGCGGCTGTCGCGAGCCATCCATGGCTCAGCGTGAAGGTTGAGCATTCACGCATCGGCGACTTTCGCGTCGGGCTGATTGCCCTCCCGCGCGCGGGACCTCCGCCAACCAACGGGGAGGCCCCGCGACGAACCCGCCCGCGGGCCTCGGCTCCGGCGATGCGGATTCGCTCACCCCGTTCGTTGGTCAGCCGTTCCAGGAACGAGATGACGCAGACGCGCAGTGGAACACTCTGCTCATGTATGCGCCGTGCACAAGCGTCAGATTGGGGTCGCCGGTTTGCCTGTGCGCGGTTCATGGGACGTATCGACGCCAGTCTCCCCAGGATCGCTGCGACGCAAGCAACAACGCCTGAAGCGCCGAGAAGGAGGAAATCTAATGGCAGACCAGGAATACATCATCTTGAGCGAACCCGAGGCATCTGCCAGGCTCGGCGTGTTCGCTGCGGCGGGGCTGTCCCGTCCTGACGTCGCCGTTCAGCTAGAGGAGGCCACACTCAGCCGGCGGGAGCATACGGATCTGCTCAGGAACCGGCGGACTAGGGCGATCGCGCCAGCGATGTCGATGAAGCTCATCGCCCCTGTCTCGATCAAGGCGGCACCTGCCGCGGCCGGCCACACCTGGGGCGTGGCGGCGGTGCACGCAGACTCATCAGGATTCGACGGCAGCGGAGTCACCGACGCCGCTCGGAAGCTCCGCGTCGAGCTGGCAATCGCAATGGACGAGGACGGCGTCACGATCGAGTTGGCCCACGTCCCGGGGCGCCACGCCCGCTGGTATCAGAGGGCAGAGCTACCGAAGGCAGTCCTGACCTAGGCGACCACGGGGAGTCCGTTTAGCGAGTCGTTGATCGAGATCGGCGCTCGCGCCTCCCGGGAGACCCCTCATGCCCGTTCGTGGGCTTGAAATCTGGCAGAGCCACACGAGCCCGGTGGGTCGAAGCGCTCAAGCTCACCATCGTTGAACGGCGACGACTGCATCCTCGCCGGCAGCGGCGGCGACCTGGTCAAGTCGGGCGGCGGAGCCGACGTGATCGTGGGTGGGGCCGGTGCGGACGACCTGCGCGGCGAGGGCGGGAACGACACGATCTATGGCCGCGACGGCGACGCCCTCAATGGTGGCAGGGGCAACGACATGCTGTTTGGCGACGAAGGCGACGAAGGCGACGACGCGCTCGACGGCGACAAAACACCGACACCTGCACCGTGGATGTGGGGATAGACACGTTCACTAAGTGCGAGACCGAAACTCAATAGCCCTGGGGCCACAACTCCGTGGTCGGTTCCAGCATCGATGGATCCTGGAGCCCCCTGTTCGACGCCGCGAGGGAAGATGGGCTGTGTCGGTGGGGGACCCAACTCGAAGTCGAAATCAACGAGAGCCAAGGGTCACGAACCGCTCGCGTCCTCGGCCGCGAGCATGATCGGAGGACACTCCTCGTGGAGCGTGATGCGAACCGCCTCGCTGGGGCGCCCCGCGGCCTCTGCCTCCGCGTACGCAGCGTCGAGGATGCCCGCAGCAGCGGTGTCCAGCGATGCGTCGAGGTCGACGCAGACGTTCGCGGCGAAGACGTGGATCCCATCGTGCGTCAGTATGTCGGGAGGGTCTCCGCCCGGCGGGGTGGGCGGCGTGATGGTCAGCGGCGGAGGAGGCGGGACGCTGCCCGGTGGAGGTGCGGTGTACGTCGCCTGCGCCGGCTGCCAGCCGGACGAGAATCGTGTCCAGATCGTCACGTAGAGCATCGACGAATCCGTTGGTAGCGAGGTCACTCTCACCCGGTCGGTCAGCCCCTGCGAGATACCGGCCCCGTAGATGTCGTTGTCGAAGGGCCGGGTACCGACGGAGAGCGCGTACTCCAGGGCATCCGTGCTCGCGCCCGCCCACGTGAACGTGATCGCCGGGCTCGTCAGCTCGAGGCCGGGCGCGGGCGCCGACATCGTGGCGAAGACTCCGGTGAGCGTGAACCGCGCCGGCCAGCCCTCGAAGCTGGAGTCCAGAACCAGGACGTTCGAGTTGGCCGGCGAGTCCGGAGCGACGAAGCTGGCTGTCGCCCTTCCGTTTCCATCGGCCGTCACGAACTGCACACCACCTGCTGTGGCGACCTGCAGGGCCTCGTTCGGTTGAGCGCCGGTGATGGTCACGGCCACCGGCGTCCCCGGTGGGCCAGATGGTGGGCTCATGTTGATCAGGAGGGTGCCTGCAACCCCCGTCGATGGCGTGACTGGCGTGACGGCCGTCGGCGTCGGCGTTGCGGTTGCCGGCGTCGAGGCGGGGTCGGGTGAGGCCGTCGGCGAGGGTGAGGGGCTCGGAGTCGCCGTAGTTGTTGGCGTCGCCGTCGATGTGGCTGCGGGGCTGGGTGCCGGCGTCGGTGTCCCGCTCGCGACGACTGTCGGCAGTGGTGAGGTCAGCGCGCGAGTACCCTCGCCGAACTCGGACTGCAGGTAGTTCACGAGATCCCAGATCTGCTGCTCCGTGAGCTGCTCGCTCCACGCCGGCATGGCGGTGCCGGGAAGTCCGCCAGAGATGAACGCGAAGATCGATGGATCCGAGTGCAGGGGGATGTGCTGCACGAAGTCCGCGGGCGGGGGGACGAGCCCTGCGGCAGACGGCCCGTCACCGCGACCATCGGTGCCGTGGCAGGTCGCGCAGTTCGTGGTGAACAGCGGCTCGCCGCGTGCGATCGAGGTGGGATCACCGGCGTTGGGAGCGGTCTGCGGCGTGACCCCGTGCAGGTGCTGCTGGGCGGAAACCGCGAGCGCGCCAGCGACGAACACAGCGCCGACCGCGCCCCAGCGGATCGTCTGTCCGCGTGTCGTTTGGCTGCGGCGAATCGAGACGAGCGCTCCGACGCCCCCCATCATCAGCAGCAGCGCCCAGACAATGTTGATGTCGAGCTGGGGCGCGGGTGAGCCGAAGATCCCGCTGCCGTCGCCGCCGGCGGCGCCGCCCTGTACCGGCACGCTAAACTGTGTCCGCGTGTCGTCGAAGCCCTCGCGGCGGACGTCAACGATCACTGCCCATGTCCGTGAGAAACTGGCGAAGACTGCGGAGGCCGTGAAGACCCCGTCGCCCTGCGACTCGGTATCCAGCTGGTCGCCGGCCGCGGCCCCGATCGTAGCGTTGAGGTTCAGTCGCACCTGCTCGATACGTCCCGGATCACCCCCGTCTGAACGGTAGAGGTGTACGCGCAGTTCGTTGATCCCGACCTGCGCAGGCGTGACCTGCAGGTGCAGGTTCAGCTTACCCACCTGCTCGATGCGGTTGAACGGGATGGTGACGGCGGTCGCCGTCTGGGCGACATCGCCACCCCTCGCCGTCGGCACCTGCCCGAGCACGGCCACGGCGAACAGCACGACGACTGCGAGCGCCGCCTCGAGTGGCAACATGCGCCGCAGCCTGCGAGCGGCGTCCGCGGCGCCGCTCGCTCCCTCGGCCCAGCGCGCCAGCAGCCGTCGGTTGAAGAGCGCGACTAGCAACACCGGAAGCAGCAGCACCAGCTTCACGAGCAACCAGCGGCCGTAGCCCGTCCCGGTCACTGCAGCGATCGTGGGCAGCTCACCGATCGCGCGTATCACACCGGTTGTGCCCAGCGCGTAGAGCGCAGCAGCCGCGAAGACGGAGTACCTCGCGACGAGGCGAAGCAGACCGTCGTCGGAAGCTCCACCCGGCGGATCGCTACGTCGCGCCCGCACGAAGAGCGAGGCGAGCAGCATCAATCCGCCGACCCACACCGCGGCCAGTTCGAGGTGGGCGAAGTCCACGAGGATTGCCCACGCGCGACCCGGCGCGGCCGCGGCGTGACTGAGCATCGTGACCGTGAGTAACGTGCCGGAAGCGAGCAGCGGGGGCGCGGTCAGCAGGGCAGGGTGACGGCGCGCGCGACGTGTGCTCAGCCCGAGCAGTATCGCGGTCAGAGCGACCACGGCTCCCGCGCGCCAGAGCCAGAACGTGCCGAAGCGGGACTCGGTGAGCAGCGTCCGTAGCGAGCCGCCCAGCGCCTCGTGCTGCGCATTGAGTTGGAAGATTGACCCGGCGATCGCCAGCGGCATCGCGGCGAGCGAGAGACGGAGGTACAGCGCCGACGCCGCCTCTCGGAACGCGCGCTCCTCGCGCCACACGAGCGCCAGCACCAGCGCCCCACCGAGCACCAGCGAGAGGCCGGCGAACGTGAACCAGCGCCCCACGACCTCCTGCGGAGAGTTGCCCTCGCCGAGGTCGGGTGTGAATGCGGTGCCGGTGGGCACCGTGCCGTCCACGTTCAGGACAGTGAACGTGAACGCTCCGCTCCACCCGTGGCCGTCGCGCGTCGAGAGGGTGCGGTAGACGACCGTGTAGATGCCCGGTGCGAGCTCGCGAGGAAATGCGGAGAGGTGCTGGCCATCGGCGGGGTCGATGCGCATCCCGTCGAGCCGCAGCGAGCTGCCGTCGCTCGCCAGCAGTTCGAAGCGGCTGAATTCTGCCTCAAGAGGTTCCGAAAACCACAGGTCGATTGAGCCGGGCGACGCGAGCAATCCCGACTGGCTGGCGGGCAGCGAGCGTACGAGCACCGCGTGCGCCTCGGCCGGCGTCACGCTCGGACCGAGCAGAGTGACCAGCAGCGCAAACGCAGCGAGTGCGCGTACCAACGGACGGAGCGTCACTTCTGCACCTCGCTGGGTTCGACAGGATCGCGCACAGCCCGCACGGTCAGCGCGGTGCTCACCGCAACGGCTGCCCCTGCGAGGAGGAGCCACCAGGGGAACGAGGCCTCACCCGCTCCGGCGGGGATCGACGTAGCCCGTGCCTCGTCGGCGGGACCGGACGCGGCTTCGCCGGCACCGGCTTCCGGCGTCGCGGTCGCGACCGGCGCGGACGGATCCACCGTGAAACGGAACTCGCCCTCGGCCGTGTCCCCATCGACCGCCGAGAGTGTGTGCCAGGAGACGACGTAATCGCCCGGGCTGAGCCCGGCCTGTAACGCGATGAAGAGGTGGGTGCGGTCCGCGTTGTCGAGCGTGAAACTACCGTCGTTGACCGGCTCTCCGTTCGGCCCGACGACGCTGAGGGTGTTCTCGCCCTCGCGTTTGAACATCTCCTGCGTGAACCAGACATCGACTCGCGTCGGCGCACGGACGACTGCGTCCGCCGCGGGCTCGGAGCGATCGTAGTTCGCGTGGGCGGTGACGCGGGAAGGCGCGATGCTGACGACGGCGACGGCGACGACGGCGATGCCAAGCACCACCGCCGCCAACCACCGCGCCCTCCGCCGCGTCATCACCTAGTCGTGACCGTCATCGCCACCACCGTGCTCGCCGGCCGTGAGCCCCGCCTGCTCGGCGAGGAAGGTGAACCCGGCCCCGCTGAGCACGTGGAACGACCCGTGCGCGGGAACCACCGTCTCGGCGGCGCGTGCGACATCGTCCTCGGCCAGTGCCTTCTCGAAGTGCATCGACTGCTCGAGGAAGTCGGCGACCATCTCGTGCAGCCCCTCCGGCCAGTCGACGACCGCGACGGCCGTACGCGCATTGCGCAGGCCGCCGAGCCAGGCGGGTTCAATCCCTCCGCCTTCCTGCACCAGCATCTTGTGCATGTGGTGCAGCTGGGCGCTGCCTAGGATGTCGAGGGCTGCGAGCATCCCTCCGACATCGGCGGTGGCTTCGTGGCTCTCAGCGTCGTCGTCATCACAGGCGACCAGCAGTATCGCGCTCGTCGCGATCAGTAGCAGGACAATCGAAAGGTAGCGTCTCATGACATCTCCATCTGCGTAGCTCGGTCGGGAGTCGTGTTACGCGGCGCGAGGCGGAGGCGTCAACGGGGAGAGTTGAAGGCCCGCTGGAGCTCGTTCTTGGACCGGTGGGGTGGCCACTGTGGGCGGATCGAAGCGGCTGATCTCGATACCCGCCAGCAGGAGGTCGGCACTCGAGGGCACCGGCTGCTCGGCACAGCCGGCCGCGCCCTCATGACAGTGGTTTGCGTGATTGCCGTCGGACTCACTCGGCTGATGATGGGGGAGATGGACCGTGACGGCATCGGGCGGGGCGAGCTGTTCCCAGTGCCCGAGATAGGTCAGGGACGGCAGCAGCGCCGCGATCAACACGAGCACCATCAGCGTTGTGGCGCGGCGCTCGGTTCGTGTCGTGCTCACTGCGGTTGCCGCCAATGTCATCCACTGTGGACGATCGAAGTATAGGACGGCGCTGTCACTCAGTCGCTGCACGACGGAGCCGCAGATCGCACGCCGCTCGCGTGTAGACTTTCAGCCTTCTCACGCGCGGCACGGATCTCGATCGAAATCTGAAATGACGCCGTTTCGACGACTGGCGCTGATGTCTACGACACCGATCGCGATCGCGCTCGGTGTCGGCGGGCTCTCGGCCCACACAGGGCGAGCACACGGTCCGTCGCATGAAGCGCCAACCGGCGCGGCGCACGTCCTCGCTGCACCCCCACCGGGTGGCTTCACCGTCGGAGTGGCGGGGACGACGGACAAGCAGGGATTTGTCGATGAGCAGACGTTCCCGGTCTGGATCGTGTGGCGCTTCGATGTTGCCCAGCAGCGCTGGCTCTCATTCAGCCCAAGAGGGGGCGCTCCCGTGGTCGCTACGATGCGGACGCTGAGCGAGAACGACATCGTCATTGCCTACGCGACGAGCACAGTCACCGGCACAGTGACATATCTCGAGCAGATCCCGCTCTCGCCGGGCGCCGTGATCGAGGTGAAGCTAGTCGATGTCTCACGGGCAGATGCCCTCGCCATCCTGGTGGCTGAGCAGGTAATCAGTGCTCCGGGACAGGCAGGGATCGAACCTGCGACCGATGGATTTAAAGTCCAATCTCCGGCTGCTTCCGCGGATGGAATGATGGCGCGTGACCGGCGAACATTGACAGGAACACTTGTTCTGCTGATAACGTATACGAACGTATGTACGGAGGCAGCATGGGGTTGGAGCAGGCGATCACGGCATTGCGCAAAGACCGATCCACGTCGGACGGCTTCGTCGCGTGGCGTTCATTCGACGCGCGTGAGGCTCACTACGCAGCGTGGCCGGCGGACATCGATGGTCGAATCGTCGGAGCCCTCGCGAAGCGGGGCATCAACCAGCCATACACACACCAGGCACAGGCGATCGAGGGCGCCCTCGATCGCGGCGACCAGGTGATCGTGACGCCGACGTCGTCGGGGAAGACGCTCTGCTACTCGGTGCCGGTACTGGAGTCGATCTTGCGCGACCCGTCTGCACGCGCGCTCTACCTCTTCCCCACGAAGGCACTCGCGCAAAACCAGCTTCACGAGCTACACGAGCTGGTGACCGAGGCCGAGATCGACGTCAAGACGTACACCTACGACGGAGATACTGCGCCAGCCGCGCGTCGCTCCGTGCGTGCCGCCGGACACGTCGTAATCACGAACCCCGACATGCTGCACACCGCGATCCTGCCCAACCACACGAAGTGGGTGCGACTGTTCGAGAACCTGCGGTATATCGTGATCGACGAACTGCACACCTATCGAGGCGTCTTCGGCTCACATGTCGCCAACGTGATCCGCCGCCTGCTGCGCATCTGCCGCTTCTACGGCTCTGACCCGATTTTCATCTGCTGCTCCGCCACGATCGCGAACCCGGCTGAGCTGGCACGTGACCTCACGGGCCGCGAGGCGGACCTCGTCGACGATGACGGCTCCCCGAACGGTGAGCGCGTGATCGCGATGTTCAACCCCCCAATGGTGAACCCGGAACTTGGCATCCGCAGAGACCTGGTGCACTCGACGCTCGACATCGTCGCGCGGCTGCAGGAGGCCGACGTGCAGACGCTGGTCTTCGCGCGCACGCGCAACAACGTCGAGCTGCTGACGCTGTACCTGCGCGAGCAGCGCTGGTCGCGGCCAGGCCAGCGCCCGGAGGTACGCGGGTACCGCTCCGGCTACCTGCCGAAGGAGCGGCGAGCGATCGAGGCGGGTCTGCGCGACGGCGAGATCCGGACGGTCGTCGCGACCAATGCGCTCGAGCTTGGCATCGACATCGGCGGGCTGGATGGGGCGGTGCTCGCGGGCTACCCGGGCACGCTGGCGAGCATGCGACAGCAGATGGGGCGCGCCGGGCGGCGGGGTGACCCCTCGCTTGCCGTCATCGTCGCGAGCTCCGCACCACTCGATCAGTTCATCGTGCAGCACCCCGAGTACTTCTTCGGCGAGAGTGTCGAAGCCGGGCTGATCAACCCTGACAATCCGATCGTCGCCGCGGAGCATCTTAAATGTGCCGTCTTCGAACTGCCGCTCGAACCAGACGAGCACGATGTGCTGGGGCCAGACACCGAGGCGATCCTCGACGTACTCAAGGAGGACTACTTCGTCCACCGCACGCCTGAGCGCACGTACTGGTCGAGCGAGGCGTACCCGGCGCAGGAGATCTCGCTGCGACTCGGAGCCGAGCAGAACGTGGTGATTGTCGACCAGGGCCCGCCAGCGAAAGTGATCGGCGAGGTCGATCGACCCGCTGCGATGGTGCTGGTCCACGACGAGGCAATCTATGTGCACGATGGCCGCCAGTACCACGTCGATGTGCTCGATTGGGAGGAGCTGAAGGCCTACGTGCGCCCGGTCGATGTCGACTACTACACCGACGCGAACGTGGCGGTCGACCTCAAGGTGCTCGACGAGTGGGACGGTGCGACCGAGCCAACTCTTTACGGTCACGGGGAGGTCTCGGTTACGTACCTCGCCACGATCTTTAAGAAGATCAAGCTGCATACGCACGAGAACATTGGATGGGGCAAGATCCGCCTGCCACAGGACGACATGCACACCGGGGCGTTCTGGCTCGCACTTCCCGAAGCCGTGACGGCGAGAGCGTCGACGCAGGATGTCGAAGGAGTGCTGCAGGGGCTCGGGCAACTGCTGGTGAACGTCGCGCCGCTGCTGCTGATGTGTGACCCCCGAGACCTGTATCTCGCGACGCAGGTGAAGTCGCCGCATACTGAACGTCCGACGATCTTCCTCTGGGAATCGGTGCCCGGCGGCGTCGGCTTCGGGCAGCACCTCTTCGATGCCACCGGTCAGCTGGTCACGATCGCGAGTGAACTGGTGAGCGGGTGTGAGTGCGTCGAGGGGTGCCCCGGCTGCGTGGGGCCACCACCTGCACCCGGCCTCGGCACGAAGGCGCTGGTCCAGCGTGCGCTGGCTGCCGTGGCCAGCGGCGCAGGCACTGCGGTCGTCGCCGGCGCTGCGGCCTCTTGACCACCGAGGCACCCACGAAGCTCACGCTGACGCGAGACCAACTGCGACGGCTGATCCGGTGTATCGAGCAACACCGCCCACCCGTGCTGCCGGTGGCGGAGCATGTCCCGACCCTGAAGGACCTGCTGCCGGACTTCGCGACGCGTGCGACAGAGGGCGGTGCATGTGTCTATCGAGAAGTCCGATACGCGCTGAGCGACTATGTCGGTGACAGGACGCTCGAGCATCTTCCGGATGTGCAGGGAGCGACGCTCGAACTGCTCGCGCCCGAAGAGGAGCTAGCGGCCGTCACGCCCGAGGATGTGCTCTACCTCGACATCGAGACGACGGGCCTCGGCGGTGCCGGGGCGATGGCGTTCCTCGTGGGGACGGGAGTGCTGGAGGGCGAGCACTTCGTGCTGCGCCAGTACCTCGCGCTCAGCCCGGCGAATGAGGGCGCGCTGCTGGACGCTGTGCTCGAAGACTCGCAACTGCAGAGCGGACCGGTACTCGCGACCTACAACGGCCGGCGCTTTGACGCTCCGGTGCTCGACGAGCGGGCGACGATGCATCGTCGTCGCGCCGGCTTCGACTCGCTACGTCAGCTCGATCTGCTGCATCCGGTGCGGACGGCGTACAGCGGGCTGCTCGACTCCTGCCGGCTCGCGGTCGTTGAGGCGGACGTGCTTGGTCTCACGCGTCACGACGAGGATGTGCCGGGCGCACAGGTGCCACAGTGGTACTTTCAATTCCTGAGATCGGGCGACGCCCGTCATCTGCTGCCGATCATCAACCACAACGCACAGGACGTCGTCTCGCTCGGCGCGCTCGTCGCGCGCCTTGACAGCGCCGTTCGCCGTATCGGCCTCGTACCGTTCGATGAGATCGCCGTCGGTCGCCTGCTGGCTCGGAGACGCGACCCGCGAGCGGTGGAGTTCCTCACCGGGGCTCTCAACGAGCTGCCGCAATCTGAGGTCCGACGTGATGTGCTCATGCGGCTCGCGGTGACGCACAAACGGGCCGGTGATCGCAACCTCGCTGAGCCGCTCTGGGAGGAGCTAGCGGAGAACGGCGGTCGAGGCGGGCTGAGAGCCCATGTGGAGCTGGCGATCTACTACGAGCATCATGTTCGCGACTTGTCCCTCGCCATCAGTGTTGTCGATCGGGCGCTGGCAACCGTGAGCCAGGCGATCGCGCCGTGGGACCAGGCAACAGAGACAGTGTGGCGCTCGACTCTAGAACATCGGAAGTCGCGACTCGAGCGCCGGATCGGTCGCGATGCCGGGACGGAAGGCCGGCTCACGCGGCCTCGGATGAGCCAGGCCGCTCAGAAGGTGACGAGGTAGAACGCTCCGCCGAGCACGCCGTTAGACACTGGCAGCGGGCGTCAGAGAATTGTCAGCGTCTCGTTACCGGAACGACCCGACCGGCTCCGATGCTCGCGACTCTCGGCTGGGGTGCACTGTACCTCCGCGGTACTGGCGTGGGTAGCTCCAGCCAGACGGGGAAGTGACTGGAGATCCACATGGACACGAAGACAGTCAGCTCAGCGTCCGAAGAAAGCGTGCAACGCCTCCGGGTGATCTTTGAGTACTCAAGTGCCGGTCTGATGGTGGTCAGCGACGG
>DASCRM010000009.1:0-16486 GCA_034406555.1 Dehalococcoidia bacterium
CACCATGCCCAGGAAGCCGTTGTTCATGATCGCCATCTTCACCGGCAGCTGCTCATCGTTGAGCGTGGCCATCTCCTGCAGCGTCATCTGGAAGCCGCCATCGCCGCAGATCGTCCAGACGCGCTCTCCCGGCCGGGCGGCCTGTGCACCGATCGCGGCCGGCAGCTCGAAGCCCATCGTGCCGAGCCCGCCGGAGGTGATCAGCTGGTAGGGGTGCGAGAAGTTCATCTGCTGCGCTGCCCACATCTGGTGCTGGCCCACTCCGGTCACGACCACGGCGTCCGGACTGTTCTCCGAGATGCGCTTCACGACGTGCTGCACCGAGAGTTCTGGCCCGCTGGGCACGGCCATCGACGCGAAGTGCTCGTCGCGCAACGTGTCGATCTCGCGTAGCCACTCGGCGTGGGTGTTCTGTTTCACGGCAGCGGTCAACTGCGGCAGCACGTGCTTCACATCGCCCAGGATCGGGACGTGCGTAGGGATGTTCTTGTTGTGCTCGGACGCATCGATGTCGATGTGGATGATCTTCGCGGTGCGGTTGAAGTCCTCGAACCGCCCCATCGCACGGTCATCCATGCGATTGCCGATCGCGATCACGACGTCCGCCGTCGAGGCGGCGATATTCGCCTCGTAGGCACCGTGCATGCCCAGCATCCCGTATGAGAGCGCGTGGTCGTACCGGATCGAGCCCAGTCCGAGCAGTGTGTTCAGCACCGGCACGCCCGCCTTCTCCGCGAACGTGACGAGCTCGTCACAAGCACTGCCGAGGATGATGCCGTGCCCGGCGATGATCAGCGGCTTGTCCGCGGCGTCGATGATCGCAGCAGCCTCCGCGACGGGCTCTGGATCCGCCGCGCCGGGAATCTGGTAGCCGCGGATCCAGACCTCTTCCTCCGGCCACTCGAATTCGGCCTCCTCGATGAAGACATCCTTCGGGATGTCGACGTGCACCGGACCGGGGCGGCCGGTCGTGGCGATGTAGGCGGCCTCTGCGAAGGTGTATGCGAGGTCTTCGGCGCGCATCACGAGGTAGTTGTGCTTCACCGTCGGCATGATGATGCCGGTGGCGTCGGCCTCCTGGAAGCCGTCCTTACCCAGCAGGTTGCGAGAGACGTTGCCCGTGATGAACAGCGTCGGCACGGAGTCCATCATCGCGTTCTGAATCGCCGTCACGAGGTTCGTCGCGCCCGGTCCAGAGGTGGCCAGTGCCGCGCCCAGCCGCCCGCTCGCTCGCGCGTAGCCATCGGCGGCGTGCCCGCCGGCCTGTTCGTGGCGCACGAGCACGTGGTGAATCTCCGGATGGGCTGGCAGGCGGTCGTACAACGGCAGTACGACACCGCCGGGGTACCCGAACAGCGTGTCGATGCCGATGCGCTTCAAACACTCGAGGACGATGTCTGCACCGCTGATTTTCATGGGGAGTTGTCCGCTTCTCTGCTCTGCTGTTCGTTCCTCCCGGCGGCCCAGGGCGACGTGCGATGCGTCCGAGGTGGTCGGTGTTGTGCGAGTGCCCGACACGCGGGCGGGGGCGGCGCTTCCTCTGCGAGGAGCCGCCTAGCTAAGTACGAGTACCAGCAGTAGGCCGCGGAGGGTCGCGGCCGTCAGAGAGTCGTGGCTGGGCGTTGTCGTACCAGTCATCACGAGAGGAAGTATCGAGGCGCAGCCGCGCCGCCGTCAACCTCGGTTACTCTGCCTGCACGTCGCGGGCTGCTAATCGCCGTTGGCGCTCACGAGCTTCGCCGCGAGGCCACTGAGGATCACATCGAGTCCGAACTCGAATTCGTCGGCGATCTCGCATTCCGCCAGCAGCGGCGCGATCTCGACGATGTGAGGGAAGTCGCCGTTCGGCAGATCGGCCAGCGCGACGGAGCGACTGCCGGCCGCGCGTACGGGGTTGGCGGAGAGCAGGATCGGCGTGGCCGTCTCCTGCAACACGTAGCCAAGGACGTGCGCGACCAGCGTGTGCCAGCCGTGGTGGGCCATGTCGGCCGTGAATCCCGCCTCGCGCATCGTGCCGACCACGGACTCCATCAGGTGCAGGTAGGCCGGGCCACGGTTGGAGCCGGAGAGGATGATTGGGACGACGTTGGCGTGCAGCGAGAGCGCTTCGCGGGCAGAGTCGGAGACGTTGCGCAGGCGCTGATCCCAGTCGCCACTCTCGGCGGACGGAATGTCGACTTCCGTGAAGACGAGGTCGGCGATGCCGGCCAGGATGTCGTCTTTGTTGTCGATGTGGTTGTAGAGCGACATCGCTTCGGCGTTCAGCTTGGCGGCGAGTTTGCGCATGCTGAGTGCCTGCAGGCTGTGCTCATCGGCGAAGCGCAGGGCGGCGTCGAGGATGCGTTCGCGCGTCAGCGGTTCCCGTATGCGACCGTAGCGGTCGGTACGACGGTTCGTCTGCGCGGCGGTGGCTTGTGTCATCAGATTCGCCTCTCCGCCAGAACCCCGACGCTCACTTACGGTGTAAGACTACGCGTGGATCCGATACCTGTCTACGGCCGCATTACTGGTCCCAGATGGTGGTTTCTGGGTGGGTCTGTGCCCATGCGAACCAGTAGAATTCATCGGTCGCGACAGACTCGTATCGGCGGCCATCGGTGGTACTCACCAACGCGTCCTCCTGCACGAACCATCGCGTCCCATCGCCTCCGTCGTCACCAGTCGCAATCAGGCCGCTCTCACCCTCGCTCAGGACCGAGAGTTCGAGTCCGCCCGACCGGTAGACGCGGATTGCGCTGTTGGGCCCTTCAGAGATCAGTAGGACGCTCACGCCGCTGAGGATGTCGTGGGTGACCTCTCGTGTTCGCAGCGTCGCCGCTGGATACGCGCGGGTGACCCCATCGATGGTCACGCCGAGCACGCGAGTCTCGGGCGGCAGGCGGTCATCGAGCGCGGAGAGTGGGAACTCTGGAGCCGGGGAACCCGGCTCGTCACGCAGCCCCGCGCCCGGCGTGTAGTCGCGCACGAAGCCGGTGTTGAGGTCCAGCGTGAAGGTGCTGCGGTGGCGGGTGGACCAATCGCCCCAGGTCGTCGTCAGCAGTGGGTAGCGGGCGAGTTCGATGCCCTGACCGAGCAGCGGGCCGGCGACCGGGCGGCCGCTGAGCGGATCCCAAAGGCTGCCGGTCTCCTCGTCGAAGAGCAGGGTGCGCGACTCGTGGACGAGCCCGGACGCGCCCAGCGTGTAGCGTTCGCCGTCGGCACGCGGGTCGAACGCCACCGCACCGCCGCACGGGCGGCAAAAGACCAGCACGACCGGCTCCTCGCCGACCACATCCTCCACCAGCTCATGCCATGCGACGATGCGACGTGGATAGGCCCGCGCCGCCCCGTTCACCTGCAGGCCGTAGACAGCATCGACATCCCTCAGGTAGCGCTCCTCGACGCGGTGGACGAGCGCGGGCTCGCGCAGCGGCTCGACCTCGTTGGTGGCTGCGCCGGCCCAGATCAGCAGGTCGACTCGCACGTCGAACTCCCGCTCGCCATCGAGGATGCGGAGGTACGCAGGGGCGATGAACGAGAGCAGGCGGCCCTTCCACTGAATGTAGTCACGCGGGAGCTGCGGCGTCTGTGTCGCAGCCCACGCGTACCACGCCAGCGGGTCGTCCAGCCGCCGGCCGGTGAGTGATTCGAGTGAGTCCTCCACCCAGCGCGACCAGCCGACGTCCAGCCAGCGCATGTCGATCAGCGGGGCGACGAATCGCTGATCGCCCGATCTGCCCATGGCGACGATCGCATCGACGGTCTCCGACTGCGGGGGCAGACAGTTGGCCGCTATCGCGGGGTCGTCGTACCAGCAGACGGCGAGTCGCAGCAGGTCGGTGACGCCGTCCTCGGTGAGCGTTACCGGCGCGGTCGGCTCTGGCGTCGCGGTGGCGGGCGTGGCGGTCGCCACCGCGACGGTGACCGTTGGCAGAATCACCGCCGTCGGATCGCTCTCCGTGCGTTCGGAGCAGGCGAGCAGCAGCGCGGCCAGCACCGCGAGAACGGCGGCCAGCGACGAGCGGGCGAGCATCGCGTCTATCGCCTGCCGAAACGGCGTTCGTTAAAGCGGCGGCTGAGCTTGGCGAGTGGCTCCAGGGCGTATGCCAGCGGGCCCGTGCCACGCACCATGTCCTCGATCGTGCGCTGGCCGGTGAGCGTCTCCGCCATCGCATTCCAAAATCGACCGGAGCGCTGTATCAGCATCACGAACGGGCGCGGCCACATGTGGAACAACTCCGCCAGCGACTGCGAAGCGACTACCTCGGGCAGCAGCTCGCGCTCCACCGTCCACTGGTAGCCGTCGAGCGTGCTGGTCTCGCCGTCGAGGTAGCCGTCGAGCGTCGATCCGGCGGCCGTGCCGGATGCGATCGCCTGGTAGATACCCTCGCCCGAGAGCGGGTCGACGAACCCGGCGGCGTCGCCGACGAGCAGCGCCCCCCCGGCGGTGAGCTCGGTCCCCGGTCGCATCATCGGCAGGTGGTGGCCACGCAGCTCCACCATCGAGGCCGGGTCGAGTCCGTACGAGCGGCAGAGCCGGTCGAGGTCGCCTCGCAGTGAGGACCCTACGACGCCCTTCCAGCCGCCGACGCCGACGTTGAGGTGGTCGCCCTTTGGAAAGACCCAGCCGTAGCCACCCGCCATCCAGCCCAGTTGCAGCGCGACACGGCCGCGAATCCACTGCGGTAACCCGTCCGAGTACGGCAGATTGGCCTCCAGTGCCACGGCGCGCTCGCGCGGGTGCTCGAAGCCGAGCATCGTGCCAACGATGCCGTTTGCGCCGTCCGCGCCGACGAGGGTGCGCGAACGGTGAACGGTGGCGCCGGCCTCCACCTCGTACCAGCCGTCGGGCAGCATGCGCAGGCTGCGGACCTGCCCGGCCTTGCCATCGCGGAACTCCGCGCCCGCCTGCTGAGCGCGCTCCGCCAGGAGGTGGTCGAGCCTCGATCGCTGCGTCATGAACGCGATCGGGTGCCCGGCGTCCAGGTCGACGGGCTTGCGACCGCCGAGCCGCACGTGCGCGCCGGTGATCACCTCTTCGACGACGGGCGAGAGGTCGAAGGGCAGCAGCGCGTCGCTACGCACGGTCACCGCGCCACCGCAGGGCTTGTCGCGTGGGAATCGCGCGCGGTCGAGCATCAGCACGTCGTGGCCTCGTGCGGCCAGCTCGCGCGCGGCGGTGCTCCCGGCGGGGCCCGCGCCGATCACAATCGCGTCGTGCTCAGTGACGGTGGTCATTGCCTTCGATGCTACAACTCACCCACCCTGCGGTCAGGCGACGGCGATCGCGTAGGCAGCGATCAGGGCGACCTGCACGGCGATCGCCACGAGGAAGAGCACGTAGCCCGCGATCCGCTCCCAGCTGTGGATCAGCACGCCGAGTACAAGGTTCACCACGAGGATCGCGGAGGCGACCCGTGGCAGCTCGAGGATCGCGTCGCGACTGACGACGGTGACAATCGGACTGACATCCGTCGGCGGGAAGTGCAGCGCCAGCGTTGCCGGCAGGTCGTCGTAGCCGAACGCGATCTGCGCCCAGACGGTCGCGCCCGCAAGCAACGCAAGCGCCACCAACCCGATCGCGATGTTGTCGTCCCAGAAGTTCTGCATCGTCGAACCGGTGCGCTCGACGTGGTGCGCGATCTCCGCCGTTGGCCCCATGTCCTGACGGAGCTGAATGTGCTGCGCGAAGCTCGCCGGGTCGTCCACGGAGATCGCGTAGTTGCGCTCGCTGGTCATCACGTAGAGCACCTGCGACGCCGACTGGTGCGTCGAGTAGAAGAGCACCTCGCCGATGCGGTCGATGTGGGCGCGGCCGATGTGGTGGCCCCACCATGAGACGCCCGAGACGCGAGGCACGCCGACCGAGGTGCCGGGCACGAGCCGTTCGATCGCGCCCAGCGGAATCACCTGCCTCGTCGGTCCCCACACGATCACCAGCCCGTTGCGATCGAGTGCGTACGAGAGCGTCGCCAGCGAGTACGTCCAGAAGCCGAAGAGCGTCCCCAGCCCCGCGGCGGCAGCGGCGAAGCTGTAGGACAGCAGCCCCTCGAGGCCGATCCCGGAGTTGAGGCCATTGTCGAGCAGCACGAGGCCGACCGCCGCCGTCCAGAAGGCGAGCACCGTGCCAACCAGCAGGCCCAGCGCACGTGACGGTTGGTAGAACATCGCGAGCCCTCAGCTCGTCAGCGTGACGCGGCTACGGCAGCCAGCCTGTGAGGGCTCAGCATCAGCGGCCCGCGACCCGTGCTAGGCGCCGACAGCGGCGCCGGAGTAGGTCGGCGTCAGCCAGTCCCTGTACTCCGGGATGCGGCCGGTGATCGCATCGGCGTAGCGGTGCTGGAGCAGGCGGCTTACCTCGCCGAACTCGCCGTCGCCTATCGGGATGCGGTCGATCTCCGTCACCGGGGTGACGTGCGCGGCGGTGCCGGTCAGGAACACCTCGTCGGCGATGTAGAGCTCGGAACGGTCGATCGAACGGCGCTCGACGTCGAGGCCCAGCTCCTTTTTCGCGATTTCAAGCGCGGTCTCCAGCGTGATCCCCTCCAAGATGTTGTCGGAAGGCGGCGGAGTGATCAGCTTGCCGTGGCGGATCATCACCAGGTTCTCGCCGGAGCCCTCCGAGACGTGTCCATCGGCGTTCAGCATGATCGCCTCGTCGACGCCGTTCAGCTCGGCCTCGGTCTTGGCCATCGAGTTGTTGACGTAGAGGCCGGTCACCTTCGCCCGCACCGGGATCATCGTGTCGTCGATGCGCCGCCACGATGAGGTGATGCAGCGCACGCCGGCCTCCGGGTCGAGGTACGCGCCGAACGGCGTGGCGTAGACGAGGAAGTCCTCTTCGAGGTTGTGCATGCGCACCCCGACGGCCTGTTCCGACTTGTAGACGATCGGCCGGATGTAGGTGTCCTCGCGGAACCCGCTCTGCCGCGCGACGCGCTCGATGATCTCCACGATCTCGTCTTCGCTGTACTTCAGGCCGAGCCGCACGATCTTGGCGCTCTGCATGATGCGCTGCACGTGGTCGCGAACGCGGAAGAGGTAGAGCTCGCCGTCGTCTTCGTTCCAGTTGCCGCGGATGCCCTCGAATACGCCGGTGCCGTAGTTAAAGGCGTGGGTCATGACGCCGATCTTGGCGTCCTCCAGCGGCACGTAGTTGCCCTCGAAGAAGGCGGTCGGTGTAGACATTGGCGCGGGCTCCCCTTCACGGCCGCCGCCCGGTTGAGCGGCAGCGAGGTGGCGGGATCATAGGGCGCGCCCTGAACGGGCGGCAAGCTCGTCAGGGTGTGGCCCTTCGGTGGTGCCTCGGCGGGAGAGGTCGCGCGCGCGCGCAAGGGCTTGGGATGCGCCGCCAAGAAGGCCCAGATCAGCTCGCTGGCGTCGATCTCCGTCATCGGCGTGTCGGAGCCCGCGAAGCCCGGTTCGCCGCCCGGCCAGGCGTGGCCACCGCCGCCGACGGTGTAGAGCTCCACGCCCCGGCCGTCCGCACAGCCGCCCCATGTGTCGTGGCCGATGCTGCCGCTCTGTGACCTCGTCGGCTGCGCGTCGCAACCGTCGAGGGTGACGAAGAAGCCGGTCGAGGCGGCGACGGAGTTGTCGACGCGGTTGCGGCGGTCGGGCTGCGTCTCGGGGGTGCCGGCCTCGTAGGGCACCGCTCCGTCAGCATCGCCGTGGATCGCGATCAGCGAGACCTGCGACGCGGGCGAGCAGTTGGGCGAGTTCTGTGCGCCGGCGACCGGTCCGATTGCGGCGATCAGGTCGGCTGCTTCGCAGGCCAGCAGGTAGCTCATGATCGCGCCGTTCGAGAGCCCGGTCGCGTAGACCCGACGAGGGTCGATCGCCAGCGTCGAGGTCAGTTCACTGATCAGCGCGCAAACGAAGCCGACATCGTCGACCTCGTTCTCTACCGCGTACCCGCAGCAGTTGCCCGCGTTCCACGTCAGCAGGACGCGCCGCAGCAGCCCGCTGCCGTTGGGGAAGACGGCGATGAAGCCGTTGGCGTCGGCGACCTTATCGAAGTGGGTCTGGTTGATCGCATTGTTCGCGGTGCCGCCTCCGCCGTGGAACACCAGCACGACCGGCTGCAAAGTGGTGCCGTCGTAGGCAGGCGGGATGTGGAGCTGGTAGTTGCGCTCGCGCCCGTCGTGGTCGAGCGCGCGCTGGTTCGTGCCGGCCTCGGCCGGTCGAGGCTCGGCGAGCGGTGTCGCCGTCGGAGCAGGCGTCGATGTGGCGACCGCCGTCGATGCACTCGGAGCCGTCGATGTTGCGGCCGGCGTCACCGACGCGGTTGGCTCGTCGCCACCTCGGTCGGGGTCGCGGCAGCCGACGAGCGCGACCGCGAGCAGCAGGCCCAGCACGAGCGAGCCTCGCAGCGCTGTCATGCGAGCAGCAGCCTCCGCCTAGCCGTGCGCGCGGACGAATGCGCCGATGCGTTCGATCGCCGCCGCTGCCTCGGGCATCGTCGGCCCCACGTACTGGTAGACGTGGAACGCTTCGGGCTCAATCTCCGTCGTCACGTCCCCGCCAGCGGCTGCGACCTTCTCCGCGACGCGTGTCGTGTCGTCGAGCAGCACCTCGGCGTCGCCGACCTGCATCAGCAGCGGCGGCAGCCCGGCGAGGTCTGCGTACAACGGCGAGACGAGCGGGTGATCGAGCCCGGAATCGCCCGCGTACATCGTCGCCATGCCCGCGAGCCCGTCCGCGGAGATCATCGGGTCGGCCTCGGCTCGCGTCTGAATCGATGCGCCCGTCGCCGCGAGGTCGGTCCATGCAGAGATAGTGACGGCCGCCTTCGGCAGCGCGTCGCCCGCATCGCGTGCAAAGATCAGCGTCGAGAGCGTCAGCCCTCCGCCCGCCGAGTCGCCGGCGATGAACGTCTCTGTCGCGTCGGAGGCGCCGTCCGGGCCGTTCGCGCTCATCCAGCGCAGCGCCGCAAGCGCGTCGTCGACGGCTGCCGGGAACGGATCTTCCGGCGCCATGCGGTAGTCGATCACCAGCAACGAGCAGCCGGAGGCCCGACTGATGTCACTCGCGAGGCGGCGGTGTGAGGTCGGCGAGCCGATCACGTAGCCGCCACCGTGCAGGTAGAGCAGCCGTCGTGCCGCGTCGGCACCCGGTGCCTGCACCCAGTCGCCGGGTACGCCGTCGGCATCAACCGGCGTCACGGTCACGTCGTCCGGAACCGCCGCGGCAGTGTCGTCCATGCCCCGCCAGCGCATCGCAACGTCGGGCGGAGGGTCGACCGGGGTCGCGTTGTGTTCGCGGATCGTCGCGGACATCTCGCGTAGTTCTGTCGAAGCCATCGGGGGGTCCCTCTTGCGGTCGCCGCACGTCGTGGCGGCGTCGTGGCAGCACTCTACCCCTCAGGCGCTACGTTTCGTGCGGCCGGGGGCATCGTAGCCAGCAGCAGCACGGCGGCGACGGAGGTGGCCAACATCGCGGCCATGCCGATCGCGTAGCTACCGTTGGCGTCCGCGGAGATGCCGACGAGGATCGGGCCGATCGCCGCAGCGGGGCCGACGACGATGCGCTGCACGCCCAGCAGCGTGCCCATCTTGCGTTCGCCGTAGACCTCGATCGCGTAGAGGCCGTTGAGGGGGGTGATGGTGCCGAAGGCGAGGCCCGTCAGCAGCACGTAGGTCGCGATCAGCGCGACCGGACCGGCCGCGAGCAGCGCCACGATGCCGAGCGCCATCGCGCCCTGCACGCTGACCAACGCTCGCAGCACGCCCAGCCGCCCAACGAGCACGGCGAGCAGCGCGCGGCCGGGCAACGAGAGCAGGCCGCGGATCCCCGCCGCGCTGGCGGCCGCGGCCAGCGTCATCCCCGTCGCCGTCATGATCGGCACCTGATGCACCTGTAGCGCCGTGAACGCTGTCCCGCTGAGCGCGAAGATCGCGAGCATCTGCAGCACCCGACGTGAGCGGTATGCCTCGCGGACGCTGGCGTAGCCGCTCGCCTGCTCGTTCTCGTCCTCGCTGCCACTCGCTGCGCCCTCGCCGCCGCGGCGCAGGAATGCAGCCGGGAGCACCGTCAGAGGGAGGGTGGCGCCCAGTAGCTGAATCGCGACGCGCCAGCCCCACTCGTCGACGAAGAAGGCCGTGAGCGGGAAGTAGATCGGGCTCGCGAACCCGCCGACGAAGGTGAGCATGGAAAAGGCGAGCGGGCGCCGATCCGGGTAGCGGCGGGCCGTCATCGGCATCGTCACGTTGTAGAACGCCCCGGCGCTGACTAGGCCGCTGCCCGCGCCCCACGTGAGCAGGAAGATCGTCGGTGTCTCCGCCTCGGCAGCGAGGTACAGCAGGCCGCCACCGAGGACCGTTGAGCCGATCAACGCGGGCGCGCCGCCGAAGCGGTCGATCGACCGGCCGGCGATTGACGCACCGACCGCACCGGCCAGCGCGGAGACGGAGAACGCGGCCGAGAGCACGCCGCGCGACCAGCCGGTGTCGAGGTGGATCGGCTCGATCAGTACTCCGAATGAATAGAAGGCGACGCCGTACGCGCCGATCGTCGTCCAGCCAAGCAGCAGTACCGGCCACCACGTGACGAGTTGGCGATACGCGGAGGCGGCCATCGCTGTTCCGATCCGGGCGAGCGAGGCGATGCAGCGGCGGTCGCGTCCCCGACGCACGGTATGCTGCGACTTCTTCGCGGTCGAGAGACGCAGTCGATGGGGCACGCCATGCCGATGACGGAGCAAGAACTTGATGAATTCCTGAGCGCCCCCAGGGTCGCGGTGCTCTCCACGGTCGACGCGCAGGGGCGGCCGCGGCAGGCGGCGATCTGGTACTACTGGGAAGATGGCGCGGCCTACCTCTTCACCGGCCGTCGCACGTTGAAGTGGCGCAACCTGTTGCGCGACCCGCACGCCTCGCTCTGCATCGACGACCGGACCCCGCCGTACTCGTCCGTGGTGCTGGAGGGCACCGTCGAGGAGAGCGACCGGTCGATGTACGAACTGGTGCTGAAGATGGCGCTGGCCTACTACGGCGAGGAAAAGGGGCGACCCTTTGCGGAGGGCTACCGGGACAAACCGGACAGCGTGCTCTTCAAGCTGACCTCGGAGCGGATCGTCTCCTTCAAGAGCGACTCGTACTAAGCTCGGGGCGCTCCACAGGATTGCACTGAAGGCCTCAGGGAAACGAGGACGCCGTGAGTATTGATTCGGGCGCGCAGTACGACATCGGCTCGGTGCGACTGACCGTCGTCAACGACGGCACGCACTACTACGACGCCGGCGCGATCTTCGGTGCCGTCCCTCGGCTGCTGTGGGAACGCATTGTCCCGGAGATCGATGACGGCTACCGCATGGCGACCGGCCTCAACTGCCTGCTGCTGCGCTCCGAGGGCAAGCTGATCCTGATCGAGACCGGCGTCGGCGGGAAGCCGGGCGATCGCGATGCGGCCTCGCCCGCGGCGGACGGCACGCTGCTCGACTCGCTCGCCGCCCTCGATGTCACGCCGGACGAGATCGACATCGTCGTCAACACGCACCTGCACTCCGACCACTGCGGCTGGAACACCTCCGCTGCGGTCGATGGGGACGGCGAGGAGCTGCTGACGCCGACCTTCCCGAACGCGAAGTACGTGATCTCCGCGAAGGAGTGGGACGACGCGGCGCACCCGAACGAGCGCACCCGCGCGACTTACCTCGAACGCAACCTCAGCCCGATCGTGGACCGCCTGCAGCTCGTCGATGGCGAGACGGCGATCACGAATGAGGTGCTGTTCCTGCCGACGCCCGGACATACGGAGGGCCACGGCTGCGTCGTGATTCGCTCCGGTGGGGAGTGGGGCGTCTATACGGGCGACATCGTGCAGCACCCGGTGCAGTTCGAGCGCACGGCCTGGGTCTCTGGCCTCGACATCCTGCCGCTGGTCTCGATGGAGACGAAGAAGCAGCTCGCGGATCGTGTGATCGATGAGCAGGCGATGGTGATCATGACCCACGCCTCGTACCCCGGCGTGATGAAGATGGTGCGCACCGAGCAGGGTTACCGGAAGCTGATCGACCTCGACCCACTGGGCTAGAGACGCGACAATCCCATTGAGACCCCCGAAGGGGGCTAGCGAGCGCGGCTGCCGCCGTCCACCGGCATGATCACGCCGTTGAGGAACGAGGCGTCCTCGCTGCACAGGTAGACGACCGCCGCTGCGACCTCCGAGGGCTCCCCGTAGCGGCCGAGCGGGTTGCTGGCCGCCATCCGCGTCTTCACAACATCCGGCTCGTCCGGGTCGATGCCGCGTTCCAGTCGCCGCATCATCTCCGTCTCGATCGGCGATGGGCAGATCGCGTTGGTGCGGATGTTCGAGGCTGCGAACTCCACCGCCGAGGACTTCGTCATGCCGACGACCGCGTGCTTGCTTGCCCCGTACGCGAAGATGTTCGCCGTGGCTCCCAGGCCGGCGACTGAGGCGGTGTTCACGATCGCGCCGCCGCCTCGCTCCTGCATCAGCGGAACCACCGCCTTCAGGCCCAGCCAGACGCCCTTCAGGTTGACGGCGATCACGCGGTCGAAGATGTCTTCCGGGTACTCCAGCGTCGAGCCGACGAAGCCCTCGATACCGGCGTTGTTGAAGAAGGCGTCGACGCCGCCGAAACGATCCTTCGCCTCCGCCGCGTAGCGCTGGCAGTCGGCGTCGCTGGTGACATCGGCGGTGACGACGTGGGCCTCGCTGCCCGCGCGCTCGACGGCGGCAACGCTCTCCTCGAGCGGCGTGCCGAGGAGGTCGACGAGCACGACCTTCGCGCCCTCGGCTGCAAAGCGCTCCGCAGCGGCGCGACCGATGCCGCCCGCCGCGCCGGTGATCACGGCGACCTTGCCCTCGAACCTGTTGTCCATGTTGTGCCCTCCCGCTCGCTATCAGGAGGCGCAGCATACGGGGCGACGGGCTCTACGGCGCGCGTAGCTCCATCAGCGCCAGCAGGTTGCGTCCGGGTCGCGGAAGAACGCCATCCACGTTTCGACACCGACCGGTCCGAAGTCGCCCGCATCGTCGCGGGCGATCATGTGCGGTTCGGAGACAAACTCGACGTCACGAGAGTCCAGCTTCGTGACCGCTCCGTCGAGGTCATCGATGGTGAAGTAGATCGGTGAACCCGGCGCCTGCTCGCCATCCGCATCGCCGCCTTCGTCGACCGCGCTGACCATCAGCAGTACGCCGTCGCAGTCGAACATCGCGAGACCGGGCGGGTCGAACTTCGCGACGAAGGGGACGCCCAGCGTCTCGCGATAGCACTCGACGCTGCGGTTCAGATCGCTGGAGTGCAGCCCGATCTGGCCGATCGTTGATAGGCTCAACTTCTGGTCCGCGGTCATGGCGTCCTCGCTTCACCTGCGGCAATATAGTTGTATGTACCAAATAATGTATGAGCGGGTGTCAAGAGTGACCTCGGACGACCAGCGACTCGCCGATCTCGCGACCGAACTGAACTCGATCGCGATCCACCTCACGCGCCGTCTGCGACGGCAGGACGAGGCGCAGGGTGTGAGCGCGGCGCGGCTCTCCGCGCTCTCCGTGCTGGTTTTCGGCGGCCCGCACACCCTCGGCTCGCTCGCTTCCGACGAGCAAGTCACGCCCTCCACGATGTCGCGCGTCGTCGACGGCATGGTCAGCGAGGGGCTTGCCGAGCGTCGCACTGACGAGGCCGATGGCCGCGTGGTCTGGGTGCACGCCACAGCGAAGGGCCGCCGCGTGATGTACCGCGGGCGTGACCGTCGCGTCGAGAGCCTCGTCGCTGAGCTGCGCAGCCTCGCACCGGACGCGCTGGCGACGCTGGAACGTGCGGCGGAGACGCTGCGAGGGCTCGAAGGACCGGAGAGCGCGGACGTACCCGAGCCCCCCAGGGGGCCTGCATAGGGGTCTGTGCCGTGGCGTTGCCGTGGCGTTACGCCAGCAACGCTCCGTCGATCGCATCGCTGCTCGCGCAGCCGCAGAGTGCCATCGCCAGCTCAAACTCCTCGCGCAGGATGCGCAGCACCTCGGCTGCTCCGGCCTCGCCATCGACGGCGAGGCCGGAGCAGCGGGCGGGCGACCAGCACGGCGTCCGCGCCTTGTGCCGGCGCCTTCACGATGTCGGTGCCCCGACGCACGCCGCCGTCGACCAGCACCGCCGCGTGGCTATCGACGGCCTCGGCGACGGCGGGCAGCGCATCGATCGAGGCGACCGCGGTGTCGAGCTGGCGGCCACCGTGGTTGGAGACGATCACGCCCGCCGCGCCGTGTTCGACCGCCAGCTTCGCGTCGTCGGCTCGCAGCACGCCCTTCACGAGCACCGGCAGGCGCGTTATCGAGCGCAGCCAGTCGACGCCCGCCCAGGTCAGCGAGGCGTCGAGCTGCGAGTTGAAGAAGACTTCGAGGCCCGAGCCCTCGCCCGCCGGGAGGCTGCGCTGCTCATCGCTCACCAGGTTCTCGGCGAAGAGGCCGTCCGGCATACGAAGCGGTTGCGGGCGTCGCGCTCCCGCCTGCCGAGCACCGGCGCGTCGACGGTCAGCACCAGCGCCTCGTAGCCCGCCGCCTCCGCGCGCTCCACCAGCGAGCGCGTCACGTCGCGGTCGCGGAAGACGTAGAGCTGGGACCAGAGGCCCCGCTCGCGGCGGCCGCCACGTCCTCGATGCTCGTCGTCGCGAGGGTGCTGAGCGTCATCGTCACGCCCGCCTCGTCAGCAGCGCGGGTGACCGCCGCCTCGCCGGCCGGGTCGGCCATCTTCGCGAACGCCATCGGCGCGATGATCAGCGGCAGCGCATGGCGGCGGCCGAGCAGTTCGACGGCGCTATCGCGCTCGCTGACGTCGACGAGCACGCGGGGCAGCAGCTTGATGCGCTCGAAGGCCTCGCGGTTCGCGCGCAGCGTCAGCTCGTCGTGCGCGCCGCTGGCGAAGTAGTCGTAGGCGAGCTGCGGCAGGCGTTCGACGGCGAGGCGTTCGTAGCCGAAGAGGTTCAGCAGGTCGGGGTCGCTCATGGCGCCCAATGTGGCGCAGGAGCCGCCTGAGCTATGCCGCCCGGGGCCGCATGTACTTCTCGTCCATCTGGTCCAGCAGCCCGCGGCAGTGGCCGAGCATGAACCGGCGACGCTCATCGCTCATCTGCGCGAAGCGGGCGTCCATCACCCGCGGCATCACCTTCTCCATCATCGACTCCATCGCTCGAGGGAGGGAGCGGCCGATGAGCCCGCGCATCACGCCGGTGGCGATCATGAGCGCGAGGCCGATCAACAGTAGTTTTCGCATAACCAGGCTCCGACCCAGAGATCCACACCCTGAGAAACAGGCTGCGCTGGGGCGACGCGGCGGTGAAGGTGCGAAGTACCTGCGCTGCCGGCGACGTTCGCCGAAGCTCGCGCCGCTAGTACCACGCCTCGAGCGGCACGCCCCACTCGAACGGTCGCGTGAGCACCCAGCCGAGGCCGCGCTCTTGGCCGAGGAACTTCACGCTCTCGCGCAGCGGCTCCGTCATCGGCCCGTCGTAGCCGGGGTTTCGCGCGTAGGCGTCCAGCGCGAGGTTGATGTCGATGTAAACGATGCGGCGATTGCTGTCCGGCAGGTCCGCGGCGGCGGCTTCGACCTGCTCGCCCGTGAGCTGCACCATCGCTTCCAGCGTGCGCACCGGCCAGAGTCGCCTCGGCGCGACGCAGGCATCGACCGAGGGCACGCGCACGAGCAGCCGGTCGCCGGCCTCGCTCAGTTCGGGCGGGCCGAGGTGGCGAGCGGTCCAGGCGATCGCGCAGGCCTCCGTGAGCACGTCCTGCGCGCGCTCGTCCTCCTCCGTCCAGCCCTCGCAGACGTGCGGGCCGTGGAGCGCACGCAGCCGCTCGCCGATGCGGTCAGTAAGGCGGGTGTCTTCGCCGTTTTCGGCCGGACCGATCTGGTCGAACGCGCTGCCGAGCCAGTAGAGCGGCGGGTTGTGCTCGACGGATCGCGCCATGATCTGCGCGATCCAGCAACCATCACGCGAGAACTCGGGTTCGATCTGCGGCAGCATGAGCTGGAGCCAGTCCGAGATCGCCATCAACCCGCCTTCGTCTCCCACGCGCCGGGCCAGCGTATCAGCGACTGGCCTCGGGGCCCCGCCGCGCGTAGCCTCGCCGCCGGGGGCACCCGTGGACGACTATCTGCGCGCGGTGGTGTTGGGGGTCGTGCAGGCGCTCACCGAGTTTCTGCCGATCTCCTCTTCCGGGCACCTGATCCTCGCCCCCGAGATCGCGGGCGACGAGGCGAGTTCGCTGACCTTCGATGTCGGATTGCACGTCGGTACCGCGGTCGCCGTCGCCGTCTACTTCTGGCGGGACTGGCTGCGCATTGCCTTCGAGGGGCTGCGCGACGCCGGTGCGCACCGTCACCACTTCAGCCGTTGGACGCCGCGGGCGCAGCTCGGCATCTGGCTCGTGATCGGCACGATCCCGGCGGTCGCGATCGGCCTGCCCTTTGGCGATGCGATCGAGGAGCACCTGCGGGAGCCGTGGCTCGTCGGTGCGATGCTGGTGCTCGTCGGGCTGCTGATCTGGC
>DASCRM010000010.1:0-19057 GCA_034406555.1 Dehalococcoidia bacterium
GGCGCGCCGCGTGATGGACGAACGAGGCACGCGCGTCGACTTCTCGATCGGCACGATGATCGAGCTGCCCCGTGCCTGCATGGTCGCGGATCGCATCGCGGAGTACGCCGACTTCTTTTCCTTCGGCACGAACGACCTCACCCAGACGACCTACGGGCTCTCGCGAGACGACTCGTCACGATTCCTGCCTGCCTACCTCGATCGCGACCTGTTCACGCGCGACCCGTTCGTGGAGCTGGACCGCGATGGCGTCGGCGCCCTGATGCGCATCGGCATCGAACGTGGCCGCTCGACGAAGCCCGACCTTCAGGTCGGTATCTGCGGTGAGCACGGAGGCGACCCGTCCTCTGTGGAGTTCTGCCACCAGCGGGGGCTGGACTACGTCTCCTGCTCTCCGTTCCGCGTGCCGATCGCCCGACTGGCGGCCGCGCAGGCGGCGCTCAGCGAGGACTAGCGGCGAACCTGAGCGGGTTCGGCTACTCGACGGTGACGGTCTTCGCGAGATTGCGCGGCTGATCGACGTCGCAGCCGCGTTCCACCGCGACGTGATACGCCAGCAGCTGCATTGGCACCACTGAGACCAGCGGGCTCAAGAGTGGGTCGATCGAAGGCAACTCGACTACCTCGTCTGCGACGCCGTCAAGACTGCGGTCGCCGTCCGAGACGATCGCGACGACGAGGCCGCGGCGAGCCCTGATCTGCTCGATGTTCGACCGCATCTTGTCGCGCAGGCCGTCGTCGAGGGCGAGCGCGACCGTCGGCACCTGCTCGTCGATCAGCGCGATCGGGCCGTGCTTCATCTCGCCGGCGGGGTAACCCTCGGCGTGGATGTAGGAGACCTCTTTCAGCTTCAGTGCGCCCTCGAGGGCGATCGGCAGAGAGAGGCCGCGGCCGAGGAAGAGGAAGTTATCGAACTGGGCGTAGTGGCCCGCGATCTCCTCGAGCTGCGGCTCCAGCAGCAGAGCCTGCCCAATCGCGGTGGGCGCGTGCAGCGCCGCTTCGACCTGCGCGGCTTCCAGCGAGGGGTCGAGTGCGTCGTTGATGCTTCCCATGCGCAGCGCCAGCGCGTGCAGGGCGATCATCGAGCCAATCATTGTCTTGGTGCTGGCGACGGCGATCTCGGGGCCTGCACGCATCGACAGCGCGGCGTCGGCGATGCGCGTCGACTGGGATCCGGGCGTGTTGCAGATCGTGATCTGGGGGCAACCGGCGGCGCGGGCCTCCTCCATCGCCCAGAGTGTGTCAACGGTCTCACCAGCCTGCGAGATCGAGACGACGAGCGTGTGCTTGTCGATCACCGGCTCCCGATATCGGAACTCCGCAGCGTTGTCGACCTCTGTAGGAATGCGCGCGAGCCGCTCCATGTAGTGACGGCCGACGAGCGCGGCGTGCATGGAGGTACCCATCGCCACGATGATCACGCGCCGGATGTCCCGCACCTGCTCCTCGGTTAGCGGGAAGTCGTCGAGCTCCACGTGGGGCGGGTCGAGCAGGTAGCGGCCACGGATCGCATCGAGCGCGGTCTCGGGCTGCTGGTGAATCTCCTTCAGCATGAAGTGCTTGTAGCGCCCCTTCACGGCTGCCACCGGATCGTAGGGCTGGAGCTCGACCGGCTTCTCGATCGTGCGTCCCTCGCTGTCGATAAAGGTGACCCCGTCGGCGCGCACATCGGCGATCTCCCCGGGGTCGAGGAAGGTCACGCGACGGGTGTGCGGGAGCAGAGCAGCGAGATCGGAGGCGATGAAGCTCTCCTCGTCCCCGTGGCCGATCACGACGCCCCCAGCGTTGCCAACGCGCGCGGCGACCAGCCGGCTAGGCTCTTCCGGCGTGACGGCGACGATCGCCTGCGCACCCTCCAGCGCGAGCGTGGTCAGGCGCAGCGCCTCAGCGAGGTCGACGCCGTCCGCGAGGTGTTCGGCAATCAGGTGGGCGACCACCTCCGTGTCGGTCTCGGAGCGGAAGTCGTCGCCACGGTCACGGAAGCGAGCACGCAGCGTCTCGAAGTTCTCGACGATGCCGTTGTGGATCACTGCGACGCGGCCGCTGGGGTCGAGGTGAGGGTGGGCGTTCGCGTCGGTCGCCTCGCCGTGCGTCGCCCAGCGCGTGTGCCCGATCCCGGCGACGGCGGGCGGGAGTGTGCCCTCGATGCGCGCGTCGAGGTTGTCGAGCTTGCCTGCAGCCTTCGCGACAAAGAGTTCGTGTTCGCTATCGAAAAGCGCGATGCCGGCGGAGTCGTATCCGCGGTATTCGAGCCGTCTCAGGCCGTCGATCACGATCGGGCCGGCGGGCCGGCGACCGGTGTATCCGATGATTCCGCACATGGGGGAGTCCGCTCTTACCCGCCGCAACGATCCTAACTCAGTCGGCGTCGCTCTGCGGAGTCTCGGCCGGATCGGAGCTCGTCTCGTCGGAAGCTGTGGTCTGCTGACGGGCGAAGACCAGAGTGCCTGCCGTGGCTGCGCCGTAGGCGCCTTGGTAGAACTCCGGCAACAGCGTGGCGACGCGACGCATCATGAAGTCCGTCGCCTCTTCCGCCTGCTTCGAGTCGGCAGACGAAGTGGCGAGATCGAACGGTTCTCCGAACTCGACGCGGAAGGTGAGGCGGCGGCGGCGCATCCAGAGGAAGAACACACCGGGAATCTTGATTCCCTCCGTCCCGGTCACGGCGACGGGCACGACCTTCACGCCCGCGAGCAGCGCGACCATCGCCGCGCCGGGGAGCGCGGGCCTCATGCCATCTTCCGGCTCGGAGCGCGTGCCCTCCGGGAACATCAGCACGACCTTGCCGCCGCGCAGATGATTGCGGGCCGCCCGCAGCGCACCGATGTCGGCAGAGTGGCGGCGCACGGGGAAGGCACCGTAGGCCCAGAGGATCCAGCCGATCAGCGGGGTCTCAAAAAGCTCGCGCTTGGCCATCGGGTGCAACCTGCGCTTCGCCGACGCCGCGATCAGCGGTGGGTCGAGCAGGTGCTTGTGGTTGCTGACCAGCACGATGCCGCCCTCTTCCGGGAGCAGATCGGCGTTGACGACTTCCCAGCGAGCGAGACTGAAGACGACCGCCTTCGTGAAGGCGCGCAGGAGGTAGTACATCGCTCGGGAGATGCGTTCTCGCATGCCGGTCCTAGCTGGCTTCGTTGTCCGATCGGTACGCATCGAGGCAGGCGGCGACGACATCGTCGATGCCCAGCGCGTCCGTGTCGATCACCAGTGCGTTGGCTGCCGCCTGCTCCGGTCGGATCGCCCGCTTGCCCGTGGAGTCGAGCTCGTCGCGCCTCCGCGTCTCCTGCATCACCCCTTCGACGGTGCTATCGCGGCCGGAGTCGAGCTCCTCGCCGAGCCGTCGGTGAGCGCGCACCTCCAGCGAGGCGTCGAGGAAGATCTTGGTACGCGCCTCCTCGAGCACGCGCGTGCCGATGTCTCGCCCGACCATCACCAGCGATTCGCGCTCGGCGATCGCCCGCTGGCGTCGCACCAGCTCGTTGCGCACCGGCGGGATGCGCGAGATCAGCGAGACGGTGCGTTCCACCTCGGCGCTGCGCAGGCGGTCGGTGACGTCTTCGTCGGCGATGAACAGGTGCGGCGTGCCGGGCTCCGGCCAACGCATGTCGAGGTCGAGAGCGATCACGAGCGCGGTGACGGCTGCTTCATCCTCCGGGTCGGTGCCCGAATCGAGTACCGCGACGGTGCAGCCGCGGTACATCATGCCGGTGTCGAAGAAGCCGAATCCGAGGCGTTCCGCGAGCATTCGACCGACGACGCTCTTGCCGCTCGCCGTCGGGCCGTCGATCGTGACGCTGGCCGCGAGTGAGTCTGAGTCTGCTTGTGGAATAGGGCGCCTCCGGGACGGGGTCGCGGAATGATATCTACGACTGTGCCGGGACGTCTACCAGCCCGACGAGTTCGCGCAGCTTGTGCAGCTCATCGTCGGTCAGCCGCCGTGACTTGCCGGACGTGAGGTTGCCGAGCGTGAGGCCCGCGAACTCGACGCGCTCCAGCTTCGAGACGCCGTAGCCGACCGCGCGCAACATGCGCCGTACCTGCCGCTTGCGACCCTCGTGGATCGAGACGCGGAGGCGGACGCCATCGCTGTTCGTGTAGAGCACCTCCACCTCGGCGGGCGCGGACGGCCCGTCCTCAAGCTCGATGCCCTCCCGCAGTCGGTCGAGCGCTCGTGCTGCCGGTTCGCGGTTGACCGTCACCTCGTAGCGCTTCACCACTTCGTAGCGCGGGTGCGAGAGTCGGAACGCGAGTTCGCCATCCGTCGACAGCAACAGCAACCCGCTGCTGTCGCGGTCCAGCCGCCCGATGTAACGCAGCGAGGCGGGCACCCCTGGCAGCAGGTCGAAGACCGTGCTCCGCCCCTGTTCGTCCGAGCGGGAGACGATGTATCCCTCTGGCTTGTTCAGCATCAGCGTGTCGGGCGGCGGCTCGCCGGGCAGGGGGGTCCCATCGATCTCGATGCGCTGCACGGCCGCGTCTGCACGCATGCCGAGGGTCGCGACCTGCCCATCGACGGTGACCTGGCCGGCCTCGATCAGCTTCTCGGCCGCACGGCGGCTGCCGAACCCGGCGCGTGCGAGTAGCTTCTGTAGTCGTTCTTCTGGCATAGGGCGGCCTCAGTGTCCCGACGGGCTAGCGGCGGTTCTCTCGCTCGACTACCACCATCTCGGTGACGATGTGGCGTTTCCCGCCTGTGGCGGGCGTTGAGGGTGTCACGGCTCGCCTCAGCGGCGCGGTGACAGCGCTGGCGGCGCGGCGGGTCAGCGACCGCGCCGCGTAGTCGGTGACGACGCCGATCGCAAGCCCCGCAGCAGACCGCGCGACGACGGGCAGGGCACGCTGTACGGCGACCGGGAGCCGCTTGGTGATCGTGCGTGGCGCGAAGGACTGTGAACGGGTGAGGGAGCGCTTGCCCTCGCTGCCGGTAGAACTCATGGGGTGCCTCTTGGTGTCGGCTCGTCGGGCGCACAGAGTAGCACCGCGATCGCCTAGGAGAGCCTCGCCTGCACCGATTCCGTGAGGTCGACGGCGGAGCGAGGCTCGCCGTCAGCGCCGACGACCGTCTGCCCATCGATCCGCAGACGCCCTGCGCCGAACTCCGCGAGCGCCGCGACGACGAGCGGAGACTCGTAGCGCATTCCCTGCTCGCGGATCGCCGTGAAGAGCGGCAGCGCCTGCATCTCGTCGCGGTCGAGCGCGGCGAGGTCGGAGGGCAGGGCGTCCCAGTGAGGGTCGAACAGCGGCGTGTGCAGCGGGTAGCGGCAGTAGGCGACGACCGGGCCCTCATCGACCTCCGGGATTGCGAGGTGCAGCATCACGCCGCTCTCGTCCGCGCGTTCGGTGATCAGCTTCCGGATCACCTGCTGCCACGTGCCGATCGGGCCGTCCGGAGTCGCCGGGTGCAGATTCAGGATCGGGTGCTGCTCCACAAATGCGGGCGTGAAGATCAGCATGTACCCGGCGAGCATGCCGACATCGAAGCGATAGGCGGCCAGATCCTCGGCGACCAGTGCGTCGAAGTCGTTGCGCCAAGCGGGCAGGGGCTCGCTGGCACGCGAGAGTTTCCCGCCAACCGCGCGGCGGTACATTATCGATGAGCGCGTGACGAGCGGGTGGCCGTTCGCGCGTACGAGGTCGAAGAAGCTGTCGGTTGTCTCGTCCTCGCCGGGCTCGCGGTTGGAGAAGACGCAGGCAAACTCGGCGTCGAGCTCGCCAACGGCGATCGCCTGTGTGACTGCCTCGTACATCCCGCGTGAGCCGGGCCCGCGAGCGGTCGTGAACCAGCCGAGGCGGACCGTCACTGACCGGCCTGCTCGTGTGGGGCGCTCAAGCGGTGGGGTCGCCGTCGAAGGCCTTGCGCAGCGTTTCGACGCGCTGTTCGACATCGCCGAGCAACGCCTGACAGCGCTTCGCCAGTTCCATGCCTTGCTCGAAGAGCGCGACCGACTGATCGAGGCTGAGGTCGCCACCTTCGAGGCTCGTCGTGACGGCTTCGAGCTGTTCGTAGAGCTGCTCGAAGCTCAATTCGTCCAGGTTCAACTTGCCTTGCTGCTCGTCGGTCACGCGGTCCCACTATTTGATTCGATACGTGCTGCCTTGCGGCCGTCGCGCAACTGTAGCGTCACGCGGTCACCGGTCGATAGATCTGCCGCGCGAGTCACGATCCCGCCACCGTCTTCGGCGTCGCGTTCGACGATCGCATAGCCGCGTTCCAGTGTCGCAGCGGGAGAGAGTGCGGTCAGCCGTCCAGCGAATTCCGCGGTGCTCTCGCGCGTCCGCGCCACGCGTTGCTCGATCAACCGCATTGCGCTCGTCGCGCGCTCGACCACCAGTTGTCGCCGCGCCGCAACGTCGGGCAGCGCACCGATCAGCGCCCCGACGCCGCCATCGAGCGCCTCGCGAGCGGCCGCGAGTCCGCGTGTGACATGCACCTCGCCGCGTGCGCGCAGCGAGGTGACGACGCGAGCGACGTCCGCACGGTCGGGCGCCACCAGCTCTGCAGCCGCTGAGGGCGTCGCCGCGCGCAAGTCGGCGACGAGATCGGCCAGCGTGACGTCCGTCTCGTGCCCAACCGCCGAGACGACAGGCACCGGCGAAGCGTAGATCGCACGCACGACGAGTTCCTCGTTGAACGCCCAGAGATCCTCGGCCGCACCGCCACCGCGCGCGACGATCACGACATCGGATTGGTGCTCGCGCCCGAGCACTCGGATCGCCTCTGCGACGGCGGGTGCCGCCTCGAGGCCCTGCACCGGCGCGGGTGCGAGCACCAGCTCCGCCATCGGCCAGCGACGGGCGAGCACCGTGGTGATGTCGCGGATCACGGCGCCGGTCGGCGAGGTGACGACGCCAATGCGCCGCGGGAAGCGGGGGAGGGGGCGTTTGCGCTCCTCGGCGAAGACGCCCTCCGCCTCGAAAGCCGCGCGGCGGCGTTCAAACTCCGCCGCTAGCGCACCGGTGCCGGCGGGCTGGACGAAGTCGACCTGGAACGAGAGCTCACCCCGCTGCTCGTACAGCGACATCGAGCCGTGCACGATCAGCGATGCGTCGCCTTCGACGCGGTCGCCCTGTCCCATGTTGCGATTGCGGAAGAAGACGCAGCGCAGCGAAGCGTTGCGATCCTTCAGCGTGAAGTAGATGTGGCCGGAGGAGGGCCTGCTGAGGTTGGAGACCTCGCCCTCGATCCAGATGTCGGTGAGGTGGCGGTTGCCCTGGAGCAGTTCGCGCAAGTAGCGCGTGACCGCGCTGACCTGATACGGGTCCTGTGGCCGCGCCGTCATCAGGCCTCCGGACGCTACTTTACGCGCTGGCCGTGCGTTCGAGGTACACGCCGCTCTCGGTCGAGATCTTGATCGTGTCGCCCTGGTTGATGAAAAGCGGCACCTGCACGACGAGCCCGGTGGTCATCGTCGCGGGCTTCGTTGCGCCCGTCGCGGTGTCGCCTTTCACGCCGGGGTCGGTCTGGTCGATCGTCAGTTCGACTGATGCCGACAGGTCAACGCCCAGAGGCTCTTCGCCGAACATCATCACCTGCACGATGTCGCTCTCTTTGAGGTACGGCATCGCATCTCCGACCAGTGCCCGTGGGAGGGTCGTCTGGTCGTAGGTCTCCGTGTTCATGAAGGTGAGGTTGTCGTCGTCCGCGTAGAGGTACTGCATGTCGCGCCGTTCGACGCGCGCGGTGGCCAGCTTCTCGCCAGCGTTGAAGGAGTGCTCCGTGATGTGTCCGGCGCGGAGGTCGCGCATCTTCACGCGATAGACGGCCGACCGCTTGGTCTTGACGTGGTGCACCTCTACGACCTGGTAGAGGCTGCCGCCCATCTCGAAGGTCGTGCCTTTGCGGATATCGCTCGTCGTAATCACCGCTCGATTCCTTCCTCGATTGGAACGTCCGTGTCCAGTTTGGGGGCTGTGGAGAGTGAGCGCAGGCGCCCGTCCTCCATCACACATTGATCTTCGATGCGCACGCCGCCCCAGCCCGGGATGTAGATGCCTGGCTCCACCGTCACGATGTGCCCGTCCTCCAGCTTACGTTCGCCGGAAGGGGCCAGCCGAGGTGCCTCGTGCACGTCGAGGCCGACGCCATGGCCGAGGCCGTGGCCGAAGTGCTCCGCGTGCCCCGCCTCCGCGATCACGGTGGCGGCGATCTGGTGACACTCGCTGCCGGTCATGCCCGCCTCGATCCGCTCCTCCGCCAGCATCTGCGCGGTGAGCACGATGTCATAGATGCGCCGGAACTCCGAATCCGCTTCGCCGAGGAAGATCGTGCGAGTGAGGTCGGAACAGTAGCCATCGACGCGCACGCCGAGGTCCATGACGACACCCTGTCCGGCAGCCAGCGGGACGTCGCGCGGGTAGGCGTGGGGCAACGCGCCCCAGTCGCCGCTCGCGATGATCGTCGAGAACGAGAGGTCGTCCGCGCCGTGCTCCATCGCGTAGCGCTGCACCTCCCACGCGAGATCCTTCTCGGTCATTTCCGGCGCTGCCACGGAGGCGGCGTGGTTGAAGGCCGCGTCGCCGAGCAGTACGGCGCGGGTCAGTGCCTCGATCTCGTCGGGCTCTTTCACCATCCGTAGCTCTTCAATCGCCAGCGGCGCGGCGACCAGCGAGGGCCGAGCGGCGCTCGGTAGTGCCTCGACGGCCTGCGTCCACTCCGCGAACAGCTCGACGGTCATGTCAGCGGGCTCGTAGCCGACGCGCTTGCCGCCCTGGCCCTCGAGCACCTGTGGGGCGGAGTTTGTCGTCGCGCCTTCGAGCCGCACGGTCGTGAACTCCGGGGCCTGCTCCGCGACCTGCTCCCAGTAGCGTGAGTCCGTGGCGAAGAGCGCCTGCGCGCGGTCGATCAGCAGCACGCCGTTGGAGCCGGTGAAGCCGGAGACCCAGCGTCGGTTCGATGGCGTGGTGATCAGCAGCGCGTCGAGGTCGAGTTCCTCGATGCGTGCGCGTACGCGGTCGATGTGCCCTGCGCTCACGACCCGGCGTCTTCCTCGCTCAGGCGACCGTGCAACAGGTCGAGCGCGGCCAGGTAGCCGCGGTAGCCAAAGCCGACGATCTGGCCCCAGACGACGGGGGACAGGTAGGAGATCTGGCGGAATTCTTCGCGCTGGAAAACGTTCGAGAGGTGCACCTCCACGGCCGTCACCTCGACGGCCTCGATCGCGTCGGCGATGGCGATCGAGGTGTGCGTATAGGCACCGGCGTTGATCACCAGCCCGTCCCAGTCGCGGTGGTAGTGGATCGTCTCGACGATCTCGCCCTCGTGATTCGACTGCACGAACGCCAGCTCGATGCCGAGTTCCTGTGCGCGGTTGCGCAGCATCAGCTCGATGTCCTCCAGCGTCTCGCGACCATAGACCTCCGGGTTGCGACGCCCGAGCAGGTTTAGGTTCGGTCCGTTGACGATCAGAATGCGCATCCGAGCAGCCCCCCGTCGGGCAGCTCCGGTTCGGTGGAGCGGCCTCTGTCTTACTCCGCCCGGCCCGATTCGCGTCGCCGCGCACGGGCCAGGGCAGCGGTTACGGCGGCCTCCCGACGGCCGGCCGTCACTGCGGTGTAAATCTGCGTGGTGTCGGCGGAACTGTGGCCCAGCAGGTGCTGCACCACGCGCAGATCGGCACCGTCTTCCAGCATATGCGTCGCGAAGGAATGGCGCAGCAGGTGTGGATGCGTGCGTCGTAGCACCCCGGCGGCCACGCCCGCGCGTCGCACGGCCTCCTGCACGGAGCGCACCGAGAGGCGGCCGCCGGAGCGGTTGAGGAAGAGCCCGGATTGCGCACCCTTAGCCAGCTCCGGACGTCCTCGCTCGATGTATGCATGGAGGGCGTCGCGAGCCGGCAGGCCGAAGATCGAGACACGCGGCCGATCGCCCTTGCCGATCACCGTCACCTGGCGGTTCGTGAGGTCGAGGTCGCGAACATCGATGCCCGCCACCTCGCTGACGCGGAGCCCGGCGGCGTAGAGGAGCTCCAGCAGCGCGCGGTCACGCAGCGACTGCGGCGTCTCTTCCTCGACGCGCGACGGGGACTCAACGAGGTCGCTCACCTGTTGCTGGTCGAGAAACCTCGGTAGGCGCTTCGGGGCCTTCGGGTAGCGCAGCATCAGGATCGAGTCGCCCGGTTCCCCGGCCGGCAGCTCACCCTGGCGATCGAGCCACGCGTAGAAGCCGCGGACTGTCATCGCTCGACGCTTCAGCGACGCCTCCGCCAGGCCGTCCTCGCGCTGCACGGTGAGGAAGGCGCGGCCGTGGCTGCGGCCGGCGCGGTCGTAGGCAACGCCGAGCCCTCGCAGGTAGTCGAGGAAGACGCCGATGTCACGTCGGTAGTTGCGGATTGTGTGCGGCGACCGCCGCAGCACGCGGCTCAGATGGTTGAGGTAGCGTTCAAGCGCCTCGCCGCCGCCGTCTGGGGACGCGGTCCTAGAGGGTGGCGCATCAACGCGCAGTACGTCGGGGGACGTGAAATCGGGGGACAGGAGAGGCCTCCGCCAGCCGCCACTGGCGACATAAGCGTAGCACGTGGGCTGGAGCACTCACGGGAAGCGGAATGAACGGGTCGAAGACCCTAGGCGGACTTCTTCTTCCGCGCTTTCGCCTTCGCGCGGGGTTTGCGCTTCGGCTTCGGTGCGCGCGGATGCTTGCCCTGGTCGCGTAACTTCACTTCGCGCGCGGCGATCAGGTCGACGGCGTCGTCGAGCGTGATGCTGACGGGGTCGCGACCCTTCGGGATCGAGGCGTTGACCGTGCCGTCCGTGACGTACGGGCCGAAGCGGCCGCGCAAGAGCTTCACCGGCTCACCGTTGTCCGGATGCACGCCCAGCGAGGCGATCTCGGCTGCGCCACGACGCCCTCGCTGCCTCGGCTCGGCGAGGACGGCGAGCGCCTCGGTCAGTTCGATCGCGCCGAGGTGCTCGTGGTCGCGGAGGCTGCGCGTCTCGTCGCCGCTGCGCAAGTAGGGGCCGTTCGGGCCGTCCAGTGCCATCACCTCGCTGCCGGTCTTCGGGTCGGTGCCGAGTGACTTCGGGTAGGAGAGGATCTGCACGGCCTGGTCGAGGGTGAGTGACTCCATGGTCATCGTCGGCCAGAGGCTGGCGCGCTTGAGCGTCTCCTTCGGCTCGTCGTCCTCACCCATCTGCACGTACGCGCCGAAGCGGCCGGTCTTCAGCTTGATATCGCGGCCGCCCTGCGGGTGCGCGCCGACTACCTTGTCACCCTGGGCAGCCTCCGCGAGCAGTTGCAGGGCGCGCTCCAGCGTCAGTTCGTCCGGGGCGATACCGTCCGGCACCGAGCCTCGCTCACCCTCATCGCCGGCCTGCACGTAGGGGCCGTAGCGGCCGACGCGCGCGAAGACGATTTCGCCGTTCTCGTCCGCGCCGAGCGGGATCGAGGAGACGGCTCGGGCATCGATCGCCTCCCAGCCGGCGGCGATGCGGCCGTGCAGCCCGACGTTCTCGCTGTCCTCCTTGCCGCCGAAATAGAAGTTGCGCAGCCACGGTTTCGAGTCAAGCTCACCCTCGGCGATGTCGTCGAGGTCGCGTTCCATGCGGGCCGTGAACTCGGGATTCACCAGCTCAGCGAAGTGCTGCTCGAGGAGCTGGATCACGGCGAACGCCATGAATGTCGGGACCAGCGCGGAGGCCTGCTTCTGGGCGTACTCGCGGTCAATGATCGTCTGGATGATCGAGGCGTACGTGGAAGGGCGGCCGATGCCGCGCTCTTCCAGGTCTCGCACCAGACTGGCTTCCGTGAAACGCGATGGCGGCTGCGTCTGGTGGCCGCGCGCCTCGGTCGACTCGACCGGCAGCTGCTGGCCCTGCGAGAGCGGGGGGAGCAGGCGCTCCTGGTCCCCCCGCTCGGCGTCCGGGTCGTCCGAACCCTCGACGTAGGCTCGCAGGAAACCGGGGAACGTGATCACCTTGCCGGAGGTGGTGAAGACCGCCGTGCCGCGTTCTCCGGCGTCCACCTCGAAGCGGATGTTCGTGCGCAGGCCGTTGGCGTCCTTCATTTGGGAGGCGACCGTGCGCTGCCAGATCAGCTCGTAGACGCGGGCGCGGTCACCATCCAGCTCGCGTGCGAGCCCTTCCGGGGTGCGGAAGCTCTCGCCGGCGGGTCGGATCGCCTCGTGAGCCTCCTGCGCGCCTCGGCTCTTCGTCGCGTAGGTGCGCACTTTCTCCGGCACGTAGTCGGGGCCGTAGAGCGAGGTAATTTGCGAGCGGGCAGCGCTCACCGCCTGCTCGGAGAGGTTCGTCGAGTCGGTGCGCATGTAGGTGATGTAGCCGTTTTCGTAGAGGCTCTGCGCGGCCTGCATCGTGCGCTGCGCGGTGAAGCGCAGCTTGCGGCCGGCTTCCTGCTGCAGCGTGGAGGTGACGAACGGGGCAGGGGGGGGCTGCGTATAGGGGCGCTCCGCCACCTCGCTGACGGTGAAGTTGCTGGGCTTGAGGTGCACGGCGAGCGCCTCAGCGTCGCTCTGGCCGATCAGCTCGACGTCCGCGTCGGCCTTCAGCTCACCCGTCGTCGTGTCGAAGTCGCGGCCCGTCGCGACTCGCTTGCCGCCGAGCTCTGCGAGGCGGGTGCGTACCGAGCTCTGCTCCGCGTCGCCTGAACGCAGCGTCGCATCGACGTCCCAGTAGCTGCCGGAGACGAAGCGCATCCGGGCGCGCTCGCGGTCGACGATCAGCGAGAGTGCCGCCGACTGCACGCGCCCGGCGGAGAGGCGAGGCTTCACCTTGCGCCAGAGCACGGGCGAGACCTCGTACCCGTAGAGGCGGTCGAGGATGCGGCGTGCCTCCTGCGCCTCGACCAGCTCGGCGTCGATCTCGCGGGGGTTCTGCAGCGCCTCTTCGACGGCTGCCTTCGTGATCTCATGGAAGACCATGCGGCGGATCGGAATCTTCGGCTTCAGCACCTCAACCAGGTGCCAAGCGATCGCCTCCCCCTCGCGGTCCTCATCTGTCGCGAGGTAGACGGTGGAGACCTTCTTCAACGCCTTCTTCAGCGTCGAGACCGTCTCCTTCTTGCTCGGAGGCACGACATAGAGTGGTTCGAAGTTGTGGTCGACGTCGATGCCGACGCGCGCCCACGACTCCTTCTTGTACTTCGCGGGAATCTCGGAGGCGCTCGACGGCAGGTCGCGGATGTGGCCGACCGAGGATTCGACGATGAATTCGGGGCCGAGGTACTGCGCGATCGTGCGCGCCTTCGCCGGCGACTCAACGATCACCAGCGCGCCGCCGTCAGCGCCGTTCGACGTGTTGTCGGAGTTAGATGTCACGTGCGGATCTCGCTGTTTGCACCCTCATACGCCGCGTCATCCTCGCGAACCCGTACGTATTGCGTCGATCCAACTTCGCGTACCAGCCCTTTGAGTTCGAGTAGAGCGAGCGTAGCTGAAACTTCCTTTGCTGCCAAACCGCTTACGCGCACTATCTCATCCACGTGACTGAGATCGCGCGTCAGCGCACCCATCAGTGCGCGTTCCTCCGGCTTCTCCGGCGGCGCGATGCGGCCGAAGTCCATCTGCGCGCCGACCATCGTGAGGTTGAGCGCCTCCATCGCGTCCTCCGCCCGCGACACCGGCGTCGCGCCGTCGCGCAGCAGCGAGAGCGGTCCGCGCGACTGGGCAGAGAAGATCGACCCGGGCACCACGAAGACCTCGCGGTTCTGTTCGGTGGCGAGCCGGGTCGTGATCATCGCCCCACTCTCGTAGTCGCCTTCGGTGATCAGCGTCCCGAGGGAGACCCCTGAGATGATGCGGTTACGACGTGGAAAGAACTTGGAGCGTGGTTTCGTGCCCAGCGGATAGTCAGTGATCAGAGCGCCCTGATCCACGATCTCTTCCGCCAGTCCAGCGTGCTCCGACGGGTAGATGCTATCGAGGCCGTTGGCGAGCACTGCCACGGTGTGCCCTTTGGCCCCCAGCGCCGCGCGGCGCGCGATGCCGTCGATGCCGCGAGCGAACCCGGAGACGATCGTCACGCGGTTGGTAGTGAGGCCTCGCGTCAGTTCACCCGCTGCATGGCGGCCGTAGGCGGTCTCGCGACGTGTGCCGACGACGCCGACGCTCCATTCGTCCTCGGGCAGCCACTGGCCCCTCACGTAGAGAACTGGCGGGGAGTCGCTGATCTCCGCCAGCCGCTGCGGATAGGCGGCATCGAATCGGGGCAGGGCGCGCACGCCGGCATCGGCCAGCCGGTCGATCTCTGCGTTCGGGTCCGTGCTGTCGCGCGCCATGCCTCCTCCATCGTCGGGAAGGCGGCTTCGAGGATCGTAAAACGCACGCTTCCCAGCCTGCGCACACGGTGGAGCGCGACCCAGAACGGCAGATCATTTGTCGTGTCTCTTCCACGGCCAAGAAGGGTAACAGGCTCGCGCAAGTCCCCCGGCACGCAGTCGTCAGGAAGCGGCGTCGGTCTCGTCGCTCTCCTCGGAGGGCGGGATGCGTTCGACGCGCACCTGCTTGATGCGCCGGCCGAGCATCGACATCACGCGCAGCTGGAGACCGTGTTCGGGGCTCTCAACCTCGTCCCGCGGTGAGGCGAGACGGCCGAGTAGCGAGAAGACAAGGCCACCGACGGTGTCAAAGTCCTCGCTGTCGATATCGGTGCCGAAGAGTTCGTTGAGGTCATCGAGCGGCAGCCGGGCATCGACCAGCGCCACGTCGCCGGAGAGCTGCATCACCTCGACCTCGTCGGTGTCGTACTCGTCGACGATCTCGCCGACGATCTCCTCGATCAGGTCTTCCACGGTGATCACGCCAGCGGTGCCACCGTACTCATCGACGGCGATCGCCATGTGCACCTGGTCGCGCTGCATCTCCGCCAAGAGCTCGTTCGCGCGCTTCGCCTCCGGCACGAAGTAGGGCGGGCGGGCGATGTCGGTGAGCCCGGGTTGGATGTCGCCGGCCTGGACGTACGTCAGCAGGTCCTTGGCGTAGATCACGCCGATCACGTGGTCGATCGATTCGCCATAGAGGGGGATGCGGGTGAAGCCGGAGTCGATCACGATCTTCATCACGTCACCCAGCGAGGCGTCGGTGGAGACGGCGACGAGGTCCATGCGTGGCGACATGATCTCGCGCACCAATTGGCCGGACATCGACATCACGCCACGCATCATGCGGCGCTCCTCGACGAGGAACTCCTGCGCCTCCGGGTTGCCGGTCGCCTCCAGCACCACCATCAGCTCCTCGACCGGGTTTGCCTCGGCGGGGACGGCCGCCCAGCCGAAGGCGCGCAGCAGCGCGCTCACGGGCGCGGCGGCGAGCCACGCGAGGGGTGAGAAGATCAGCTGCAGGATGCGGATCGGATGTGCCAGCCGCGCGCCGGCGCGCTCCGGGCTGATCAGTGCGATCGTGCGCGCGCTCTGGCGCAGCAGTGTGACCGCGAGGATCACGGCGACCGCGGTGATCGCGATGTCGACACCGGTGGCCTCGCGGCCCCGCAGCACGAGGAAGGCGACGGCGAGCGATCCGGAGACGATCGTGGCGGTCACGCCGACGCTCAAGAAGCGCAGCAGTTGGTGGCGCTGCTGGATATAGCCGGTGAGCAGCCCGCTGAGCCCGTTCGTCTGCGCGACGCGGACACGGCTGCGGCTGAGCGCGGTGATCCCGGCCTCTGCGCCCGAAATCACGACGAGCAGCACGGCGGCAATCACCAGCACCGCGATAGCAATGAGTGAGGTGGTATCCAAAATCGAGGCCGCTAGGCCTTCTCGCTCCCCCGTTTCGCCTCGTCGTCTGGTCGTGCCGGGACGCCTCTGACGGCGCCTTCTGCGGGTACGTCATGGGTGACGACCGACCCCGCAGCGGTGCTCGCGCGTTCGCCGATCTCGAGCGGTGCGATCAGCATCGAGTCGCTGCCGATGAATGCGCCGTCGCCGATCTGGGTGCGGTGCTTCGTCTCGCCGTCGTAGTTTACGGTCACGGTGCCAGCGCCAACGTTGACGTCTGCCCCGATCTCCGCATCGCCGATGTAGGCGAAGTGCCCGATCCGCGTCCTGCTGCCGAGCCGTGAGGCTTTCACCTCCACGTAGTTGCCCAGGCGGACGTTTGACTCGACGGTCGTGCCGGCGCGGATGTGGCAGTACGGACCGACCGTAACGTCGTCCTCAAGTGTTGAGCCTTCGAGGGTGGAGCTGCCCACGATGCAGCCAGAGCCGACCTGCATGTCGCGCAGGATCGCGCTCGGGCCGATCTGGCAGTTGCTGCCGATCGTCGTCGCACCCCGAAGATGCACGCCGGGCTCGATCACCGTATCGGCCGCGATTTCCACGCCCACATCGATGTAGGTCGTAGCGGGGTCGATCAGGGTCACGCCCTGCGCCATCAGCTCGTGGCGCATGCGCTCGCGCATGATGCGCTCCGCCTCGGCTAGGTCTTCGCGGGTGCTGACGTGCTGCACCTCGGAGGGTTCCTGCAACTGGTACGTCTGAGCGCCACCGTCGGCGACCGCGCGTTCGATCACTGAGGTGAGATAGCGCTCCCCACTCACCTCGCCCGGCGGCAGGCCCTCGAGCGCCGGCCAGAGCCAGGCAGCGTCGATTGCATACGCGCCGGCGTTCACCTCCGGCGCACCGCGCGCGACGGCGTCCGCCTCGATGTGTTCGACGACGCCCTGGAGGCGACCGTCGCGTCGTTGCACGCGACCGAAGCCCGCCGGATCGGCGAGCAGGGCAGTGAGGAACGTCAGCGGCTCGGCCGACTGCTCGTGCTGCTCGGCGATGTTGCGCAGCGTCTGCGGGCGGAAGAGCGGCTGGTCGGAATTGAGGAAGAGGAGCTTCGAGGCGTCCTCCACCAGAGGTCGTACGGCCAGCGCGGCGTTGGCCGTGCCCAGCGGCTCTGCCTGCACGGCGATCTGCGTGACCGGAGCGCCGCCGTTGAGCGCCGCCTGAGCCACGGGGCCATCCTGATCCGGCGTAACGACGACGATCTGTGTGAAGCCGGCGGCCTGCAGCGAGTGGCGGATCAGGCTGAGCATCGTTCGCCCGGCGACCGGGTGCAGTACCTTCGGCAGTGACGAGCGCATGCGGGTGCCGCGGCCAGCGGCAAAAATCACGGCGGCCCAGCCGTCGAGTGGGGCGAGGTCAGATGAGGTCGCGGTCATCCCGGTGGGTGGATTCCCTGTATGAGGAGGTTGTGGAGGGTGGTCGCCATCAGACGTGTCGTTGTCGATCGTCGTTGCTCCGTCGCCGGTGGTCGCCGCGGGGGCGGCGAATTGACCACCGAATCGCACCCATTCTACACTCGATTCGAAGGCTGTCACTAGTTTTCTCCCTGACACTGAACCTGCCGGAATTGCCGAGGTCGCGGGCATGAAGTCCCTGACCGTCAATGAATTGCGTGAGGCGTTTCTCAACTTCTTTGAGGAACGTGAGCATCAGCGCATCCCATCGGCCTCGCTGATCCCGCACGGCGACCCCACGCTGCTCTTCACGAGCGCGGGCATGGTGCAGTTCAAGCCCTACTTCACCGGGGCGGCCGAACCGCCCTCGCCTCGCATGACCACGGTGCAGAAATGTTTCCGCACGACCGACATCGAGGATGTTGGCGACGCCAGCCACCTGACGATGTTCGAGATGCTCGGCAACTTCTCGATCGGCGACTACTTCAAGCAGGAAGCGATCGAGTGGGCGTGGGAGTTCCTGACGGAGACGCTTGAGATCGACCGCGACAAGCTCTGGATCACGGTGTTCACCACCGACGACGATGCAGCCGAGATCTGGGAAGGCATCGGCGTTCCCCCCGCGCGAATCCTTCGTTACACGGCGGAACAGGGGAACTTCTGGCCCGCGCCCCCGGTGCCGGTCGGCCCGTGCGGGCCGTGCTCAGAGGTGCACTTCGACTTCGGTGAGACGCCCGGCTGCGATCACTGCGCCGACGGGACATGCCACCCCGATGTCGAGTGCGGGCGCTTCCTCGAGATCTGGAACATCGTCTTCACGATGCTCTACCAGGACGAGGACGGTGAGCAGACGCCGTTGCCGGCCAACAACGTCGATACCGGCGCGGGCCTCGAACGCATTGCCTGGGTGCTGCGCAGCGGCGAATCCGTCTACGACACGGACGAGCTACGAGGCGTGATCGTGCGTGTCGAGGAGGTGAGCGATCAGCACTACGACCTCGATCAATCCCCACAAGTGGCGGCGGCGATGCGGGCGATCTCCGATCACGCACGGGCGCTTGCCTTCCTGATCTCGGATGGCGTGCTGCCCTCGAACGAGGGCCGGGGCTACGTGTTGCGCCGCGTACTGCGGCGGGCGATCTACTTCGGCCACACGATCGGAATGCGCGACTCGTACATGGATCGTGTCGCCGACGCGGCCGTCGATGAGGCGCTTGAGTGGTACCCGGAGATCGAGGAGCAGCGCGACTTCATCCGTCGCGTCGTCACCGTCGAGGAGGCCCGTTTCCAGTCGACTCTCAGTCGCGGCCTCGACCTGCTCGACGAGGTGATCGAGCGCGAGAGTGACGGCAAGCAGGTGCCGGGGCGCGATATGTTCACGCTCTACGACACCCACGGCTTGCCGCCAGAGCTGACGCTCGAAGTCGCCGCCGCGCGCGGCTACCGCGTCGACCAGCCGGGTTTCGATGCGGAGATGGAGGCGCAGCGCCTGCGCTCGCGTGGCGAGGTCGCGACCTTCGACCTCGAAAATGAGGAGCGCGTACAGCGCTTCGCCGCGCTCGGCGTGACGAGCGAATTCCTCGGCTATGACGCGCTCAACAGCCAATCGACACTGACGGCGATCGTCGCGGACGGCAGCACCGTCGATCGGCTGGCGAGCGGTGAGGCGGGCGAGATCGCGCTCGCGGCGACGACCTTCTACGCGGAGAGCGGCGGGCAGGTAGGCGACCACGGCGAGATCGTGACGCCGAACGGACGCTTCCGCGTCGACGACACCCAGCTCTGCGGCGAGGCGATCGTGCACAGCGGTGAGGTGATCGAGGGTGAGATCGCTACCGGCGAGACGGCCGAGACGCGCGTCGACCCCGACTACCGCACCGCCAGCGCCCGCAACCACACGGCCACGCACCTGCTGCACGCCGCGCTGCGCTCGGTGCTCGGCTCG
>DASCRM010000011.1:0-7044 GCA_034406555.1 Dehalococcoidia bacterium
CCGCCGTATCGCTGTGATGCCGCTTCTCCTGCTTGGCGTGATCACGATTGTGTTCGTGGTCTCACGAACCGCCGCCGCTGACCCGATCGCCTCGCTGGTCCCGGAACGGTTGCTCGGGAACGAAGAGATCGTTGCGGCCGCCCGAGCTCGCTGGGGACTCGACAAGTCGAACCCTGAGCAATACGTGCTCTACGTCAAGAACCTGTTCCAGGGCGACATGGGGACTTCGTTCCGCACGAAGAAACCCGTTGGCAGTGATCTCATGCAGCGGCTCCCGGCGACGCTGGAGCTGACCGTCACCGCGCTGGCCATTGCCGCGATGATCGGCATTCCCGCGGGCGTGGCCGCCGCGGTCAGACGCGATACTTGGGTCGATCACTTCGTGCGGCTCTTCGCGCTGATCGGTTCGTCGTTGCCAGTCTTCTGGACGGGCCTGATCCTCTTGTATCTGTTCTTTACGCAATTCGAGATCGCGCCTGGCCCGGGCCGTCTCGACCTGCGATCGCTGCCGCCGGCGCACGTCACGGGGCTCTATACGGTCGACTCTCTGCTCGCCGGTGACTTCGGGCAGACCGTTGATGCGCTGCGACATCTGATGCTGCCGGCCTTTGTGCTGGGATGGGCCGTGATGGGCATCATTGCGAGGATGGTCCGAGCCTCAATGCTCGATGTGCTGAACCAGGACTACATTCGCACCGCCCGCGCCAAGGGCCTGACGAGCCGCAACGTGATCTTCACGCACGCTCTGCGCAACGCAATGATTCCGACCATCACAATCCTCGGGCTCTCGCTTGCCGCGCTGCTGACCGGGGCTGTCCTCACGGAGACGATCTTCTCCTGGCCCGGACTCGGCTCGTACGCCGTCGAGGCTACCCGTACGCTCGACCTCCCGGCCGTCATGGGAGTGGCCATCTTTGGTGGCGGCATGTTCATTATGGCCAACCTCGTGATCGATATCTTTTACGGCATCATCGACCCACGGATCCGCGTCTCATGACGGTGCACGACCCAACGCTCGAATCCACCAATGTCGAAGTCGTTGAGTTCCTAGAGCGCACCAGGCAGCGACGGAAGCCGAAGTGGGCGACGGCGCCGGTGGTGCTTGGCGGCGCCCTGCTGCTGTTCTGGGTTGTGACCGCAACCACCGTGCCGCTGTGGGCCCCGTACGACCCGATCGCGATCGTGGACGACCGCCTGCTCTCGCCTACGCTCGAACACCCGCTGGGAACTGATGCGCTCGGTCGCGATGTGTTCTCTCGGACGCTCCACGGCGCACGGGCCTCGATGCCCGTGGCGGCGGCCGTGATCGTCTCCGCGCTGCTGATTGGCGGCTTGTTCGGTGCGATCGCCGGGTTCTTCGGTAGTTGGACGGACGCAGTCATGATGCGCTTCACCGACATGGTGATGGCGTTCCCGCCGATTCTGCTCGCGATGGTGATCGCGGCCACCCTTGGCGTCGGTATCCGTAACGCCGCACTCGCGATGACGCTCGTCTGGTGGCCGGGCTACGCGAGGCTGCTGCGAGGCCAGTTCTTAGCCGTCAAGAACCACGATCACGTGATTGCGGCGCAGTCACTCGGGGCCACCGACGGTCGCGTGATGATCAGACACATCCTGCCGATCGCGTTCACCCCGTTGCTGGTCGTCGCAACGATGGACTTCGGTGGCGTCGTCTTGCTCGCAGCATCGCTGAGCTTCATCGGCCTTGGAGCCGTCCCACCGTTCCCTGAGTGGGGGTCAATGATCAGCGAGGGCTCCAGGCGGTTCTACGACTGGTGGATCGCCCTCGGGCCCGGTATCGCGATCCTCACTGTCGTGCTTGCCGCCAACTTCATCGGCGACGGTATTCGCGACCTGTTGGATCCGCGCACCGAGTCCTGAGGTGGCCGCTGCTCGGTGGGCCGCAGCCCCGCTGACAAGTCCGACGCACCCTCTCGAGGGGCTGAGTGTCAAACGGCTAGAATGACGGCGCCTCGACATAAGGAGACGTGTGACTGCTCCACAGGAGGACACCGTGAGCGAAGGCGAGCACCGCGTCGAGTACGAGACACGGTCGAACGGCACGATCGCCGTCGTCAGCATGACGCGCGAACGTTATCGGAACCCACTCAGCCAGCAGATGATGCAGGAGCTGGAGGTCGCCTTCGATCGCGCTGCCGAGGACGACGATGTTCGCATGTTCATCTTGCGAGGGGAGGGACCGACATTCACCACCGGTCACGACCTCGGTTCGCCCGACGTGACCGAGACGCGGGCGGAGCGTGGGCGTCAGAACATGGCGGGGAACTGCGACCGCACGCGCGGGATGGACATCGACCCACACCTGAAGTGGCGCAACATCCCGAAGCCGACGATCGCGATCGTGCAGGGAGACTGCATCTATGCGGCGTGGATGCTCGCCTCAGCGATGGACGTGGTGTTCGCTGCGGACGACGCACAGTTCCTACCGACGAACTCGCAGTACTTCGCGGTGCTGTGGGAGATCGGGGCCCGCCGTGCCAAGTACCTCATGTTCGACAACCGCTTCCTGAGTGCGGACGAGGCCCTCGATTGAGGACTCGTGCAGGAGGTGCACCCGGTCACAGAGCTTGAGGCCGCAGCGATGGCATACGCCGAGTGCGTAGCCCAGCAGGACCCGTTCCAGATACGAATGATGAACTATTCGATCCACCAGATGCAGGAGATGCAGGGCTTCACCGCACACATCCTCTCGTCGTTCTCCGACCGTATGGTCCGTGCGGCGAACGACGGGTCGGTGACCGAGGAGGGTGCCGAGGGCGGCCGACGACTCTACCTGAGCGTTGAGCGCGCACGAGCACATCGCGCTGCCAGCGAGGGCGACACGTCGGCCGACTGACTCTCGGCCGTCGGGCGGAACGAACAGGAGGCGCAAATGAGCACATCGCAGGGCGACTCAAGTGAGCTACCGTCGATCCGAATCCGCGCCATCAACAGCGCCAGCGAGTCTCGCGGCAGCATCCACGATGACGAGAAGGCTCGCGAGATGGGATATCGAGGGGGACTCGTTCCCGGCGTCACCGTCCTCGGGTATATGAGTCGCATGATGCGCGAGCACTTCGGTGACGCGTGGACGGCCGATGGCAGCTTCAGTGCCCTGATCCGTCGCCCGGTCTACGAGGGCGACGAGATCTCCGTCGAAGGCAGGGCGAGCACGCCGGGGTCGGGCGACCGCGTCAGCGTCTCGCTCCGCGTGCTCGACTCGGAGGGCAGTGTGTGCGCGACAGCCGAGGCGTCTTGCCGCACTCACGATCAGCTGTCCGCCGGATGAGCGCGCTTCCTCCGCTGACGGAGCAGACAGCAGCGCTCGGCACGAAGCTCAACGGCTACGACCGCACGATCACCCGTGACAATGTGGAGACGTTCGTGAGTCTCACCGGCGAGACCGTCGACAGCTCCCTCGTCAAGGGGGAGCTGTCGGTTCCGACCGGCATGTTGATGGGGCTCTACGGGCCGCTCAGCCACGGCACGTTTCACTACGAGGCCGGCGTGCACGTGTCCAGCGAACTGGAGCTTGGCCGGGTGCCGCGCGTCGATGAGCCGATCCGCGTCGATGGGCAGGTGCTCGATCTGTTTGAGAAGAACGGACACAAATACGTGACGTTTAGCGTCGAGGTGAGCACGGCGAGCGGTGAGCGTCTCGCCACCGTGGCGCACACCTCGATCTACGCGCTCCGCGCGAAGCCGGCCTGACCGGTGCGCATCCTCGAGCTCAGCGATGCGGAGGGGGCGGCCGCCTATTGCGGGAAGCTGTTCCGGCGCGCCGGTCACGAGGTGATCAAGGCGGAGTCGCCGGCACGGCCCGATCTCGAAGTGTCGCTGGACCTCTATCTCAACGGGGGCAAGCAACGCGTCGCTGCCGACCTCGGTGTTGCGGGTGATCGCGCCCGGCTCGATGAACTCGCCCGATCGTGCGATGTGCTCGTCACGGATCGGTCGGTCCGCGACATCGAGCGGCTGCGGCTGCTGGACGTTGGCGGCGCTGATGGTCCGCGCGTCCGCCTCGCGATCACCCCGTTCGGACTGACGGGGCCGTACGCGCACGCACCCGCCACGGAGGCGTCGCTGCTCGCGCTCGGCGGGTACAGTTACATCATTGGCGACCCGGAGAAGGCGCCGCTCACGTTCGTCGGCCGCTACCCCTCGTATCAGGGCGGCACGATGGGCTACGTCGCGGCAATGGCTGCCGTGCGCTCGATCTCGCCGAGTACATCGCCGGTGGAGATCGATGTCAGCCTGATGGAGTGTCTCGCGGCGCTGCACCAGACCACCTACATGACGTGGCTGGCGACCGGGGAGGCCCGGAAGCGCGCCGGGAACCGCATGGATCTTGCACCAAACTCCATGCTGCCGACTCGCGATGGCTGGGTCGGCGTGAGCTTCCAGCAGCAGTTCTGGTTCGCCTTCGCCAACATGATCGGGCGTCCGGAGCTGGCCGAAGATCACCCGCTCGCCACCAACGCGGGGCGGATGCAGCGCTACGACGAACTGGTCGGGATCGTGGACGAGGTCTTCCGGCATCGCGATGCGAAGGACATCTTCGACGAGGCGCAGGAGAAGTGGCGCGTCCCGATCGGCAAGCTGCTCGGCGTCCTCGAGGCGCTCGACGACACACACCTGGCGGCTCGCGACTTCTGGCGGCGCATCGATGGCGCGACGCCGGAGCACGAGCAGCTTCGCGTCCCCGGCGCGCCCTTCGTACTTGTGGGTGACCCGCCCCCACCCGAACTCGCGCCACACTCCCCGGGCGCCGACACGGAGCAGGTGCTCGGCCGGACTGCCCCGAGCGTCGAGCGAACCACTGAGGCCCAGACCGCGACTGCGGCGACGCGACCACTCGAAGGGATTCGCGTGCTCGACCTGACGCGAGTCTGGTCGGGGCCGGTCACGGGTCGCATCCTCGGCGACCTGGGCGCGGACGTGATCAAGATCGAGTCGCCGAGCAACCGAGGGCCACGGAGGGTTCCACTCGGAATGCGCGGCTACGGAGCGACGCCGGAAGCCGCCACGATGCCATGGAACACGCAGATGCTGTTCAACCAGCTGCAGCGCAACCGCCGAGGCGTCTGCGTGGACCTCAAGACTGCGGAGGGCAAGGAGCTCTTCCTGCAGCTCGTGCGAGAGAGTGACGTCGTGCTCGAGAACTTCAGCGCGCGGGCGATGACCCGGCTCGGCCTTGGCTACGACGAGCTGCGGGCCGCCAACGACCGGATCATCTACGCCCCGATGCCGGCGTTCGGGCGTACCGGCCCCTACCGTGACTACATCGGCCTCGGCACCAGCGTGGAGCCGCTCGCGGCGATTCCGACGCTGCTCGGGTACCCGGAAGGCCACGCCCACGGTACGGCGATCGCGATCTCCGACCCGATGGCCGGCACGACTGCCGCCGCGGCGATCCTCACCGCGCTCGAACGCCGCGATGAGACCGGTACCGGCAGCGAAATTGACCTCTCGCAGCAGGAGATCTCCATCGGGTTCATCGGCGAATACTTCATCGGGGCGCAGCTGGCAGGGCACGATCAGGAGCGCGTCGGCAACGGGCATCCCGATTACGCGCCGCACGACACCTATCCATGCCAGGGTGCCGATCAGTGGATCGCGATCGCCGCGCGAGACGACGAGGAGTGGGACACACTCAACGCGGTCGCGAGCATGGGCTGGGACAGCGACGAACGGTTCAGTTCGCGCGCCCGTCGTCTCACACATCGCGGCGAGCTCGATCAACTGATCGCGGCGTGGACCGCAACACGGGACAAGCACCAGCTCACGCAGGCGCTGATGGCCGCTGGCGTGCCCGCGGGAGGCGCATCGACGGGGTCGGATCTGGTGTCGGATCCGCAGCTGACGGCTCGCGGGTTCTTCGCCGACCTGTCGCACCCGGTGACGGGGGCCCAGCGCTTCGACGGCTCGCCCGTCTCGTTCAACGGAGAACGCGGGTACGAGCACTGGCAGCCGACGCCCATGCTCGGCGAGCACAACCACGACGTCCTCGAGTCTGTGCTCGGCCTCGGTAGCGACGATGTCGATCGGCTGACGGCGGCTGGCGTACTCGCCACTGAGCCGCCTGAGTAGGCAGGCCGTCGCTGGGTTTACTCAGCCGCTGGAGTTCGCTCGTTGGCGTCTGATGTAGCATCACCGTCGAGTGGCGGCCACACCTGCGGTCGGCGAAGATCAGGGAGGCGCACGTGAAGTTCGGGCTGTTCTATGAGATGCAGCTTCCTCGGCCGGTGGACGGGGACACGTGGGACCCGGGGGCCGAGAAGCAGCTGTTCGACGAGATGTTCGAGCAGGTGGAGTACGCCGACACGCTGGGGTTCGACTACGTCTTCTTCGTGGAGCACCACTTCCTGGAGGAGTACGCGCACTCGACGGCCCCTGAAATCATGCTCGGTGCGCTGGCGAGAAGCACGAAGCGGATCCGACTGGGCCATGGCGTGATTCAAATGCCAGCGGCGATCAACCACCCGGCTCGGGTGGCGGAGCGGATCTCGTCGCTGGACGTGATCAGCGGCGGTCGTGTCGAGTTCGGTACCGGCGAGGGCACCTCAGATCAGGAGCTGGGCGGGTTCGGGATCGAGCGCTCGCTGAAGAAATCGATGTGGGAAGAGTCGACGCGCGAGTGCGTGAGGATGATGTCGTCGACGCCCTATGAGGGGTACGAGGGCGAGTACTTCTCGATGCCGCAACGGAACGTAATCCCGAAGCCGCTGCAGGCGCCGCATCCGCCGCTGTGGGTCGCGGCTTCGAGGCGAGAGACGACGCTGTTGGCGGCTCGGTATGGGATCGGGAGCCTGGGCTTCGGGTTCGAGACGCCGGAGGAAACTGCGGTGCGGGTGGACGAGTATTACCGATTGATCCGGGAGGAATGTTTCCCGATCGGCGAGGCGATCAACCCGGGGCTGCTGGTGCTGAATCAGTTCATGGCGGCGAAGACGGATGAAGAGGCGGTTCGTCGCAGCGCGGACGGGCCGGGTTTCTTCAGCTACTCGCTGGGCTACTACTCGACGAGCGGGGGGACGAAGCGCG
>DASCRM010000012.1:0-11771 GCA_034406555.1 Dehalococcoidia bacterium
CGAGCCGACGGAGGACCGCTGGGCGGAGACGTTCGACGTCGAGCGGGCGTTCCACCGTGCGCTGAAGGGGATCGCGTGGCCGGACTTCCTCGATCGGCGCACCGACCCGTGGTGGATGGGTGCGGCGGTCGCACGGGGCGAACGCGATGCGAATGTTCCGGACGCCGACGCGAACCTGGTCATGCCGCTGGTCGACCGCCTGCTGGCCGCGCGCCGTCCGGGCGAACTGCCCTCGCAGGTGATCCACAGCGACATCGGGGGCAACGTGCCATTCGCGGACGGGCTGCCGCCCGCCGTGATCGACTTCTCGACGATGTACCGGCCTGCGGGGTTCGCGCTCGCGATCGCTGCGTTCGATGCGATCACGTGGATTAACGCTGACCCGTCGATCCTCCGGCTGCTCGGAGATGTTGATGAACTCGACCAGCTACTGCTGCGGGCCGCGATCCTCCGGCTGGTTGTGGCTGGGGAGCTGTATCACGGTCAGCACGGGAGGCTGGCGCATGGAATGGCTTCGTTCGACCGAACCGTTGAGCTGATCCTCGGCCGTCTCAACTCACCTCAGGCCCGTACTTCGTCCTGATCTTTTGCAGCTGACCGATGCCCAGCTCTGCCGCGCCACGCCGCGTCTCGTCGGGCACCTGATCGAGGAACGCGTCGATTGCGGCCCCAAACTGCTGCTCCGCGGTCGGGTCGCCCTCAATCCACCGGATCAGGGCGAGATAGCCACTGGCGAGGATCACCGGAAAGTCGCCGTCCACGCTGATCGCCGTTGACTTGTGGGCGGCCTGCGCGGTCGTCTCAGCATGTGAGAGCGACAGCTCCCAGGCCGAGGCGGCGGCTGCGGGCTCATCGAGCGCCAGCAGGTGGATGCCGCGCGCCCAGTGGTCGCGTGTGCGTGGCTCGTCTGCCGGGCCCGGCAGGTGTTCGAGCCATCGCAGGCAGTCGTCGGCCGCGCGCAGCCCTCGTTCGTGGTGCGAGCGCGAGCGAGGTTCGTCGTCGTCCGGCCAGCAGTCGGCGAGGTCGGCGGTGAGGTTGTAGCAGAGCGCGTGCAGGCCGCGATAGACATCGACGCGCGCATCGGGAGCGGTCGCGTCCGCCTCCGCGAGCAGTTGCTTGATGCCGGCGTCGATCACCGTGATGTAGCTGTCGAAGTTCTTGCCCTCCCACTCGCGGAAAATCAGCCCGCGCCGGGCAACGTCATAGAGCGTGTGGCGCGTCACCGGGTCGGCTTGACCCTCGATCAGTGCGACCACGGCCTCGCCGCCGCCGGATTCGACGGCGGCCTGCATCGCGGGCCAGTGCTCTTCGAGCAGTTCTTGCATCCGCAGCCTCCATGCCGGCTCGCAATACGGTACAACTGATGCCCCACCGCAGTGGATCGGAGCTTCAGATGGCAGGCGAGATTTCAACGGCAGACCCGTACGAGCGAAAACGCGTCGCCGTGCTCGATAGCGAGATTGCGTACGTCGATACCGGAGAGGGCGACCCGGTGGTCTTCCTTCACGGCAATCCGACGTCGTCTTACCTCTGGCGCAATGTGATCGCGGAGGTGGACGGGAGCGCTCGGTGCCTCGCGCCCGACCTGATCGGGATGGGCGACTCCGGCAAAGCGCCGGCCGGTTCTTATCGCTTCGTCGACCACGTGCCTTACATCGACGCGTGGATCGATGCGCTCGACCTCGGCGACCGCATCACCTTCGTCTGTCACGACTGGGGCTCGGCGCTGGCGTTCCACTGGGCGCATCGTCATCCGGAGCGGGTGAAGAGCATCGTCTACATGGAGGCGATTGTGCAGCCGGTGACGTGGGAGCAGTGGCCCGAGGCCGCCCGCAGCATCTTCGAGGCGATGCGTTCCGACGCGGGCGAGGAGATGATCCTGCAGAAGAACGTGTTCGTCGAGAACATCCTGCCGGGCAGCGTGCTGCGTGGCCTGACCGACGCCGAGATGGAGGTCTACCGACGGCCCTACGTCGAAGCAGGCGAGGTGCGCAGGCCCACCCTCACGTGGCCACGTGAGATTCCGCTCGCCGGTGAGCCGGCGGACGTGCATGAGATCGTGGGGGCGTACAGCCAGTGGCTCTCGACCTCGGAGGTGGCCAAGCTCTTCATCTCGGCCGAGCCGGGCGCGATCCTCACCGGCGAGCAGCGCGAGTTTTGCCGCTCGTGGCCGAACCAGCAGGAGGTGAGCGTGGCGGGCAATCACTTCATCCAGGAGGACTCGCCGGAGGAGATCGGCCGTGCGATTCGTGAGTGGTATTCTGCCCTCTGAGTAAACGGGCGTGTTGATTTACGCCCTTTTTTGCGTCACGAGGAGAGACCGATGGTCGAATTCACCGACACAGCCGGGCAGGCGGAGTTCCGCGCGGAGGTGGTCGCATTCGTTGAGCAGCATCACCCGGAGGAGCTGGCGGCCGACGCGATGTACGGCGTCGGGCTCGGTGGCGACCAGATCGGCAAGGTGCGCGGCGACGCGCGGCGCGACATGATTCGGCCGTGGCGGCAGGCGATGGTCGACAAGGGCTGGATCGCGCCCGCGTGGCCGAAGCAGTACGGCGGCGCCGACCTGAGCGTGATGGAGCAGTTCATCCTCAACGAGACATTTGCGGAGATGCGCGCGAGTCGCGTCGGCGTTCCCGATGTCGGCAGCACAATCATGGTCCACGGCAGCGACGAGATGAAGAAGGAGTTCCTACCGAAGATGGTTCACGGCGAGGACATCTGGTGCCAGGGCTACTCCGAGCCCGGCTCCGGCTCTGACCTCGCCTCGCTGCAGACGCGCGCGAAGCGTGACGGCGACGACTATGTGATCAACGGGCAGAAGATCTGGACGTCCGGCGCCGCGCAGGCGCAGTGGATGTTCGGCCTCTTCCGCACCGACCCGGAAGCACCGAAGCACCGCGGCATCTCGTACCTGCTGCTCTCGATGGACACGCCGGGCCTCACCGTGCGACCGCTGCAGCAGATCACCGACTCCATGAGCTTCAACGAGGTCTTCTTCGAGGACGTGCGCGTCCCGGCAAAGAACATCATTGGCGAGGAGAACCGCGGCTGGTACGTCGGCGCGACGCACCTCGACTTCGAGCGCTCCTCGATCGGCTCCGCGATCGGCATCCAGAACACGCTCGATGACCTCAAGGACCTGCTGCTCGATGAGCAGAAGGCGGAAAGTGGGCGGTCGCGCATGGACAGGATGCCGTCCGTACGTTCCGCGCTGGCCCAGCGATACGTCGAGGCGGAGACGGCGAAGATGTTCTCGTACCGCGTGATCTCGATGCAGAACCGCGGCGAGATCCCGAACTACGAGGCGTCCGTGCAGAAGGTCTTCACCAGCGAGATGAAGCAGCGCATCGCTAACACGGCGGTGCAGGCGCTCGGCCTCTATGGGCAGCTCCACGGGCGCGAGGACGACTTCACGCCGATGCGCTCGCGCTGGTCACAGGGCTACCTGGCGACCGTCTCCGAGACGATCGGTGCGGGCACCTCAGAGGTGCAGCGCAACGTGATCGCCACGCGCGGGCTCGGGCTGCCGAGGGGCTAGCCGCCGAAGAGTTGGGCGGGAGCGTTGAGCGAAGAGACTCCGTACGCAGCGGCAGCGTTCGTTCGCTATTCCTACTGGGCGCTACACCGAGTCCTGGACGCGCTCGCTGGTGCAACTGACACGGAACTCGATCACGAGGCGGCGCCGGGGATGCAACCGATTCGCGAGACGCTCCGGCACATGTTGGAGTTTGAGCAGTTGTTTCTCGCGGCGATCGGGGCGAAGATCCCGGACGGCACCGACCCCACCTCACTGACGGAGATCGTCGACGAATGGAGGCAGGTCGAGGTTGGAGCGAACGAGTTCGCCTCCAGCGTGGAAGCCCACGACCTTCATGGCCGGATCGACGTCCCATGGCTCTCGTTTCGGCCGACGACGGAGCAGGTGTTGCAGCAGTTCGTCACCCATCAAGGTCAGCACCGCAGTGAGCTCGCCGCCCAGTCGACCGCGCTTGGTCGCAGTCCCGGTGAGCTGGACTGATGGGCCTTCATGGCCGGGAAGGCGACACACCATAACCGGCGAATTTCAGAAGACGAATCAGCGCCACTGGGACGAGGCTGCGCCGCTGCACGTAGGCTCCGAGTTCTACGACGTCGAGAGCTTCAAGACGGGCCGCAATAGCCTCTACCAGCTCGAGATCGACGACATGGGCCCGGTCGATGGCAAGACCTTGCTGCACCTGCAGTGCCACTTCGGGCAGGACACCCTCTCGTGGGCACGACTCGGGGCGCAGGTCACCGGCCTCGATTTCTCGAGCGAGGCGATCGAGGCGGCCCGCACGCTGGCCTCGGAGATCGGGGCCGACGCGGAGTTCGTCTCCTCCAACGTCTATGACGCGGTAGATGCGCTCGACGGGCGACAGTTCGATGCCGTCTACACCGGGGGTGGCGCGCTCGTCTGGTTGCCGGACATCGATCGCTGGGCGGCGGTCGCGGCCGCGTGCGTCGCGCCGGGTGGGGTGCTCTACCTGCGGGAATTTCACCCGCTCTCGCAGATCTTCGATCACGAAGCGGAGTCGGGGCTGCACGTCCGCTACCCGTATTTCCAGCCAGCGGAGCCGTTGCGGTTCGAATTCGAGGGCGGGACCTACGCTGTTGCCGCGGAAATCGCGAACAACGTCACGTACGAGTGGGCGCATAGCCTCGGCGAGGTGATCACGGCGATCGCGCAGGCCGGGCTGCAGATCGAGTTCCTGCACGAAGTCGACTACACGGAATTCAAGCAGTTTCCGTTCATGGTGGAAGAGCAGCCAGGCCGCTGGCGGCTGCCAGAACACGCGAAGAGCGTCCCGCTGATGTACTCGCTGCGGGCGCGCAAGCCGGGCGGTTAATTGTTGGGGTTCTCGGGAACGATTTCGACGTTCGTTCCCACGTCCCTCGCCGTGAAGGTACCGATGCAGTTGCCGTCGGTGTCGCTCACCAACCAGCGCGTCGCAACGTAGGTCACCTGGATGTGCTCTTCCCCGGGGTCGAGCGAGAGCACGAAGATGCGTTCACCCTCCGCGGTGATCTGGTATACGTCGACTGCCTCGTTAAGACGGTTCAGGAAGTCGACGAAGCTGGCGAGTTCGTTCGCCGGTTCGCCCAGCGGCGCTTGATTGCAGGCGAACTCGCCGGTCGCGAGGTGCTCGGTGGTGCGATCTGTTCTGCGTAGCTTCAGTACGTCTTCGACATCGCAACCGAGATAGACGGTCATGCCGTAGTGATCGGCGTCGGATTGGATGACGCACAGCGCGGTACCATGTTGTCGGATGTTGCCTTCTCGCCGCTCGACCTGCTCGAACGTCTCCCTCTGCCCGGTGCGGAATTGCGCGAGCAGCGTCTCCTGGTAGTCGAATCGCGCCTCCAGCGTTTGCACGACCTCGCCGTGCTCAGATTCGAGCTCCGAGGGAACATCGATACCTTCCATTGCGAGCAGCATCCCCGTGATCGCCACGTTGTCCTGGGTCAGGGTCCGGATCAGAAACTCGAGCTGGGACTGGGCTTCGTTCGAGCCGGGTGGTGGCAGTGTTCCGTCTCCGGTAGTCATCGGAGGTGGCAGTAGCTCGTCGTGCTCCGCCTTTGCGGCCTCGATGTCGCTGAAGTAGGTGGCGAGTACGGCGTCGGAGGAGGTCTGCTCCTCGTGCTCGTCAGTGGCGGTGGCGGCGGCGTCGCCGTCGGGACACGCTGCGAGCAGTGCGACCGTGGCGAAGAGGGTTGCGAGTAGCAGGTAGCGCATTCGAGGCATGAACGTCACCTCCGACGCCTCGCACCTAACGGTCGGTGATCGTCAGCACAGAGTGCGAGGCGGTGGGGACGCTTATGCCTCGGACAGTCGCTCGGCGGGTTCCATCTCCGTGTCGCCGCTGCGCACCCATTCGAGGTAGGCCGCGGTGGCGAGCACGAACAGCACGCTTCCGGCGATTGCGAGCGCGGCGTGCATGCCCCAGCGATCGACGGCCAGCGCCAGCAACAGGCTCGCCGGAATCATCGCCAGCCGCTCGGTGAGCGTGCCGAGCGAGAGCGTCGTCGCGCGTTCGCGCTCCGGGCTGCGTCGCGAGATGTAGTCCGCGAAGTGAGGGTGGATCACGTTGAAAGCGAGCGAGGGGAGGATGAAGAGCGGGAAGAGCCAGATCACACCGCTCGCACCTCCGAAGAGCGACAGCGCAGCCAGCATTGCCATCGTCTGCATCGTGCGTCGCAGCCCGAGCCGCCGGCCGATCGTCGATGCAGACAACGCGCCACCGGCGGAGACTGCCATCTGCGCCCCGACGAAGAAGCCCAGCATCCACACAGGGACGCCGTAGTCGACGACGATCGGCTGGAGCAGCACCGTCATCATGACGATCGGAATCAGGCCGAAGGTCGTGAGCACGATCATCGACCGCATCCCCGGCGTCTTGGTCACGCGTCGCGCGGCCGAAGATCCTGTGCTGAGGAACGAGAGCCGTTCGCCAACGTGCGGCGGTTCTCTGAGCATCAGTACGAGGAATGCGCCGGGAATGCTGAGGATGCCGCTTAACACGATCGGCCATGAGAGTGGCGTCCAGCGGATCATCAGTCCGCCGGTCACGGTGAACGCCGCGTACGCACCCGTCTGGAATCCACCCATGCGCCCGAGGCGTCGGGTGAACTCGTCCCCTCGGCCGAGCCGCTGCAGCGTGTCGAAGAGTAGAGCGTTGTCGGCGCCCGACATGAACGCATCGGCGATCCCGAACATCGCGTACGAGGTGAGTAGCAGCGAGACTGAGGTGGAGAGTCCGAGGGCTACGAAGGCGACGGCAGAGATCGCGGAAGCGATGAACAGGCTCGTGCGTCGGCCGTAGCGGTCGGCCACGATCCCGGTGGGCAACTCAGCCGCGAGGGCGATTGCCGACAGTACCGCGTCGAAGAGAATCACCTCGCCCAGCGACAGGCCACGTTCACGTAGCAGGTAGATCACCCAGATCGCTTCGCCCAGCCAGACCCAGCGCACCACCCACCACCACGGGAGGATGCGGAGGTTGCGCTCCATCGCTGCGCGCTCGGTGTCGGTCATCGTGGACATCGATCGAGGATCACACCACCGCCGCGTGGTGAACAGACCTAGCGCAGCGCGTTCGCTAGCAGCTCGGCGACGTGGCGCGGGTGACGCGAGGTGAAGTGGGTGATCTGCTGACGGCAGGAGACGCCGGTGACGGCAACCTCGGTGTCGCGCGGTGCGGCCTCGACGGCCGGGAAGAGCTTCAGCGCGCCCATCTGCTGCGAGAGCTCGTAGTGCTCCGCCTCGAAACCGAAGGAGCCGGCCATCCCGCAGCACGCGGAGTCGATCAGCTCCGGCTCGCGGCCAGCGAGGCGGAGCGCGGTCAGCGTCGAGTCCATCCCTGCGGTCGCCTTTTGGTGGCAGTGACCGTGCAGCAACACAGCCCCCCGGCTGTCCGAGTCGCCGAAGATCGAGGCGATCGAGGGGTCCTCGTCCGCCAGTTTCGCGATCAACTCGTCGAGCAGTAGCGCCTGCTCCGCGACCTTCAGCGAGGCGGTGCGCTGTGCGCCTTCAGGCACCAACAGCGGATACTCGTCGCGCAGGGCGAGCAGGCATGACGGCTCGACGCCGATGATCGGGACGCCGCGCTCCGCGTAAGGGAGTAGCGCCTCGATGTTCTGAGCGGCCCACTCGCGGGCGGTGCCGAGCATGCCCTTGGAGATCGCGGGGCGGCCGCAGCAGGCCTGCCGATCGACGAGCACGACGTGATAGCCGAGGGCTTCCAACACCCGCGTCGCGGCGTGACCGACCTGCGGGTGGTTGTAGCGAGTGAAGGTGTCGTCGAAGAGCACGACCTCGCCTCGCGGTGCCTGCGAGGTCGGGACGGCGCGGCGGCTGAACCAGCTACGGAACGTCTCGCGCTCGAAAGCCGGGAGCGGGCGCTGGCTGTGGATGCCAACCACGCGGTGCAGCGCCCACCTCACGGGCCACAGCCGCGCGAGCGCGTTGCTGACCGGCGCGGTCGCGCTGGCGATGCGGCTGAGCGTCGCGATGCTGCCGAAGAGGCGCGATCGCAGCGGCAGGCCGTGCTCGTCGTTGCGCTGAGCCAGCACCTCGTACTTCAGCTTCGCCATATCGACGCCGGACGGGCATTCCGACTTGCAGGCCTTACACTCGACGCAGAGGTCGAGGGCCTCGAAGACACGCTTGCCGGTGAGCTCCTCGGGCGGCAGTACGCTGGAGATCGCCATCCTCAGCAGGTTGGCGCGGCCGCGCGTCGAGTGCTCCTCGTCCCGCGTGATCATGTAGGACGGGCACATGCCGCCGTCCATCTTGCGGCACGCGCCCTGACCGTTGCATTGCTCAATCGCGCGGGCGAAGCCGCCGTCGGCGGCAAAGTCGAGGTATGTCGGCGGCTCGGTGTTGCGTGTGGTGGGACTGAGCCGCAGGTAGTCGTCGATCTGTGGCGTGTCGACGATCTTGCCGGGGTTGAGGATGCCCTGCGGGTCGAAGGCGCGCTTCAGCTCACGGAACGCCTCCGTCAATTGCGGGCCGAACATGCGCTCCGTGAAGACGCCGCGCAGGATACCGTCGCCATGCTCGCCGCTGAGGCTGCCGCCGAACTCCAGCACCAGGTCGGCGATGTCGCTGGCGATCGCCTTCGCGGCCTCCAGCCCGGCAGCGTCCTTCACGTTCACCAGCGGGCGGATGTGCAGGCAGCCGACGCTCGCGTGGCCGTAGTAGGCGGCCTCCGAACCGTGCTCGCGCACGATCGTGTCGAAGCGCGCGACGAACGCTGCGAGGTGCTCCGGGGCGACTGCGGTGTCCTCCACCAGCGCGACCGGCTTGGGGTCACCGCGCACGCTCATCAATATGCCGAGGCCAGCCTGTCGCATCTGCCACCAGCGTTGCTGCTCCGCGGGGTCGGTCGTGGAGACGGTCGCGTAGCCTAGCCCCCGGGCCTCGCTCTCACGTTTCAGCGCCTCGATGCTCGCGTCGACCTTAGCTTCGCTCTCGCCGAACAGCTCGACGAGCAGGATCGCGCCGGGGTCGCCCTGCACGAATGCGACGAGGTCGCGGAAGCTGGGGTTGGCGCGCGAGTGGCGGACGATCTGTTCGCCGATCAACTCCACCGCGGCGGGGTTGTAGTCGAGCAGCGGTACGGCCGCCTCGCAGGCCGCGACCACGCTCTCGAAGTGCAGCGCGACGAGGCCGCGTGCGGCCGGCAGCGGCATCAGCCGCAGCTTCGCCTCGGTGATCACCGCGAGCGTGCCCTCGGAGCCGACCATCAGCCGCGTGAGGTCGATCGAGGCGTCCGGGCCGTCAGCGGCCGCGAATTCGTCGAGGTTGTAGCCGGAGACGCGGCGCATGATCTTCGGGAAGCGCTGCGCGATCTCGTCGCGCTGCTCACCGGCGATGCGCCGCACGTCGCGGTAGGCGTCGCCCTCGAGGCCGTCGAGCGCGAGCTTCGCGTCGAGCGCAGCGCCCGCAGCCGGCTCGAAGGTCGTGGCCGTGCCGTCAGCGAGCACGACGTCGAGCGCGATCACCTGGTCGAGCGTTTTGCCGTAGCGCACGGAGCGCGCGCCGCAGGAGTTGTTGCCGATGCCGCCGCCGACGGTAGCGCGGTTCTGCGTGGAGGGGTCGATCGCGTAGTGCAGACCATGGGCGGCGGCGGCTTTGTTCAGCGCCGTGATCACGACGCCGGGCTGGACGCGCACCCACTGCTCGGCCTCGTTGATCTCGATTACGCGGTTCATGTGGCGCGAACAGTCGAGGATGATCGCGTGGTTGACGGCCTGCCCCGCGAGACTCGTGCCGGCCCCACGAGCGAGCATCGGAACGCCTCGTCGCGCCGCGATGCGCACAACAGCCTGCACGTCCGTGGCGTCGCGCGGGAAGACGACCGCTACCGGCTCCATCTGGTAGATCGAGGCGTCGTTCGCGTACATCAGCCGCGAGGAGCGATCGACGAGCACCTCGCCATTGATCGCGGCGCGCAGCTCTGCGGCGAGCGCGTCGAGGTCGCCCTCGCTCATCGCGAGCGCGTTGGTGACGGTCTGTGCTGCAATTGCCGGCATGGGGCGAGGTTAGCGCAGCGTGCGATACTGCGCCGTCCCGGCTCACCCGTGAGGAGTCCCGATGCGCGAAGCGTTCATGACAGACCGGCCCGGCGTGTTCGAGATCCGCGAGTGCGACGATGCGCCCGCGCCCGGCCCCGGTGAGGTGCAGATTCGCGTGCGAGCGACCGGCATCTGTGGCTCCGACCTACACGGCATGCGCGATCCCGCCCGCTGGAACGGTGGGCGACGCCCCGGCCACGAGATCGCCGGCGAGGTGGTGGCGACCGGTGAGGGCGTCCATCGCTGGGCGGTCGGCGACCGCGCAGCGCTCCAGCCGAATCTCTTCTGCGGCGACTGTTCGACCTGCCTCTCCGGTCGCATCGAGATCTGCGAACGTGGCTTCACCGTGATCGGGCTGACGCTGCCCGGCGGCTACACGGAGCTGCTGACCGTGCCGCAGCGTAACCTCCATCGCATGCCGAACGGCATGGACTTCGCGCTCGGTGCGATGACTGAGCCGCTGGCGGTTGTGGTGCACGGCTACCGCATGGCAGCGGAGGCCGACAGCGGGCGCACGACGACCGGCGAGCGCGTCGTCGTGCTCGGCGGCGGCATCATCGGTCTGCTCGCGGTGTTCTATGCGCGGCAGGCCGGAGCAGGCGAGGTCGCGGTCACGGCCCGTTACGAGCAGCAGGCGAACGCCGCCCGTCAGCTCGGTGCGACGCACGTCTTCGCCGCGGACGAGGCCGGCGAAGATGAGCTGCGGCGCTGGTCGCAGGAACATCCCGTGGACCTGGTGATCGAGACGGTCGGTGGGAGCGGTGAGGTCTTGCCGGTGGCGATGGACGTATCGCGACGCGGCGGTCGCATCCTGATCCTCGGCGTCTTCGATGGGCAGGCCGCGATGCCGATGCAGCAGATCATCGGCAAGGGCACACGCATCATCGGCTCGCTGATGTACGGTTACGCGGGCCAGCACGCCGACTACGACCTTGCGATCGAGCTCGAACGGCGCTTCAGCGACGTGCTGGGCAACCTGATCACGCACCGCGTCCCGCTGGAGGAGATCGAGCGCGGCTTCGCGCTCGCCGTCGACAAGTCGAGCGGGGCGATCAAGGTCACCGTCGAGCCCTGAGCGAGGCGCTACGCTGGGCGTGTAGTGGCGGTGATGCGATGACGGTCGGCCCTGAGGTCACGCTCGCGGACGTGCAGGCGGCCGCTGAACGCATCGCCGATCATGTTACGCACGACGCCGCTGTGCCCCAGCCGCGTGCTCTCAGAGCTGGTCGGCGTCCCGGTCTCCTTGAAGTGCGAGAACCTTCAGCGCACCGGCTCCTTCAAGCCGCGAGGCGCGATCAATATGCTCGGCTCGATCGAGCGCCCGGATGGCGTCGTCGCCGCCAGTGCGGGCAACCACGCCCAGGCGGTCGCACTGGCAGCAAGCGCACTCGGCGTCCCCGCGACGGTCGTCGTGCCGGCCGAGACGCCGTTGGCGAAACAGCGTGCGACGGAGGGCGATGGCGCCGACCTCGTGCGTGTCGACGGGCCGCTCTCGCTGGCGATCGAGCATGCGCAGCCGCTCGCGGTGGAGCGTTCGCTCGTCTTCGTCTCGCCGTTCGACCATCCCGCGATCGTGGCTGGGCAAGGGACGGTCGGATTGGAGATCATCGAACAGTCGCCGGATGTCGGGACGGTACGGGTGGCGGTGGGCTGAAGGCCCGTGAGCCTTG